>CAITLA010000177.1 GCA_903893135.1 uncultured Syntrophaceae bacterium
ATGGTATTTAGTCGGTGCTGGACCAGATCGTAAGCCGAGTTCTGTCCCGCCTCTCTGTCACCAGAAAGGCGGTGATGATCATTAATCTGGGACAACAGTTGCCTGCTGCCTCAAGCGACACTACCCGAGAACGTCAAGCGGGCCACTTTTAATGTTCTCCTATTTGGTCTTGCTCCGGATGGGGTTTACCAAGCTTTCCCGGTCACCCGGGAAACTGGTGAGCTCTTACCTCGCCTTTTCACCCTTACCTGTCAACGACAGGCGGTATATTTTCTGTGGCACTTTCCTTAGGGTCACCCCCAGTCGCCGTTAGCGACCATCCTGCCCTGCGGAGCTCGGACTTTCCTCCAGCCCGGAAGACCGGGCCAGCGATCATCTGATCTGCTCCAACACCTTCTTTTTATTATAGTCAATTTCAACGCAAAAGAGAAGTTATAATAAAACCTTTGCATAACTCCTCAATTCGTCATTCCAGTATCAGGGGGTCATTTAGAACTTAGAACCTGGAAATCTCATTGGTAAGATGGACTACATGGCTTCATCTATTGCTTCATTGGCCAATTTATCAGCCATGTGATTTTGATTTCTATCGATATGCTCTACTTTATAACTGTCAAAATACGACAGTAATTTTCTCACCTCGAGCATCAGGATTTTCAGATTTTCATTTTTCACTTTATATGAACCCTTTATCTGATTAACCAGGAGCTCCGAATCGAGAAAGATGTTCAGCCGCCCGTATCGCTTCTTTAAGGCCTCCTCTAAACCAAGAATGAGTGCCCTGTACTCGGCGATATTATTTGTGCAAAGTCCTAATGAGCGTCTCACAGTCGCTACGATTTCTCCTCTTTCATCCACCAGGACAGCTCCTGCACCGCCCTGCCCCGGATTACCCCTGCATGCCCCATCTGTGTAAAGATTCACAACCGGGTTAAGCATCTTTTTCACTCTGATTATACCAGTAGACGATGCGGTTGCAGTTCGGACAGGTTAGGAGTTCCGAGGACCTTTGCAGTTCAATATACATCTGAGGAGGTATATTCATATGGCAGCCGCCGCAGACTTCCTTCCAGACCAATGCCACGGCCACGCCATTTCTTCTGCCTTTGATTGTTTCATATCTTTTGAGAAGTTCGTCACGAATCTGTTTCCTGAGAGCGTCGGTTTTTTTCTCCGTGTCCTGAAGATCGCGATCAAGCTGACTGATCTCCTTCTCTATCTTTTCCTTTTCCTTTTCATACTGGGACCTGCGAGTCTCAAAGTCTTTCTCTTTTGCCCTCACCTCGGCCCTCATATTATCAATCTGGTCCAAACCGGAAATAATTTCATCTTCGATCTCGCTGTTCTTATTCTCTACGGTCTCAATTTCCTTCAACATTGCCTGATATTCCTTGTTTGTCTTTACCTCCAAAAGGCGATCTTTCGTCTTTTTCAGGGTGTCGACGCCTTTTTTTAACTTGTCTTCCTTCTCACCCTGCAGCTTATTCAATTCCTCAAACTTCTTCTTGCCTTCCTCCACACTTTTCGAAAGGACCGCGAATCCTTCATCCATCTGCACAATTTTTTCAGGCAGTTCGCCTTTTTTGAAGATTATCCTGCCTATGATCAAATCGAATTTCTGGAGCTCAATTAAGTATGATAACTGTTCTTTCAAAAGAATCCCCTTTCATCTTCATTTATCAAACGGGGCACCGTATCCATTAACGCATTCTTGAAGTAAAAATCTTGTCTTCGGTGCAAAAAAAAATGCACCAACATGTGGTGCATTTGATTCTTCAGGATATTTCTCCCCTGATACTTTATTGAAATGCCTGCTGATATCTTTCTGAAACACATACAAACGTTACTCTCACAACAGATGCGGCAATGCATATAATGATATGCCCTATACGTGATATAAAATTGCAACCCCCTGGCCTTTGAATTATTGTGGTGGGCCCACCTGGGTTCGAACCAGGGACCTACCGGTTATGAGCCGGTGGCTCTTCCAATTGAGCTATGGGCCCGTCATTGCTTCTTATGTAAGATTTCGCCTCAGTTGTAACTTGGTTATCTATACTTCTTGCTTAATGCTTGTCAAT
The DNA here is from genome assembly GCA_903893135.1 of uncultured Syntrophaceae bacterium. Lineage (GTDB taxonomy): Bacteria > Desulfobacterota > Syntrophia > Syntrophales > UBA2185 > Fen-1135. Next base: position 2,082 of record CAITLA010000177.1, read on the forward strand.
ATTTATTTCTCTGCCGGTTTGAATACCTTCCTCCTGGACGGGTTTCTCAATTTTCTGACCGTATTTGCCTCTGACTGTTTGTTCCGCTCCCTGTTAATCTCCAAGTGACTCTTTTCCCTCTCCGACGAGTAATCGCTCCTTTCGCTGATTCCAAAACGCATCCTCAGCACTTTTTCTTCCCGCGGTGTTAATGTTGACAATATCTTTCTTGTTTGTTCCGCGAGATTCATGCTTATCGTAGCTTCTGAAGGCGACATAATTTTTTTATCAACTATAAAATCACCAAGGTGACTATCCTCTTCCTCACCTATGGGCGTCTCGAGAGATATGGGTTCTTTGGCGATTTTCAAAACTTTTCTCACCTTTTCCAAAGGATACTCCATCTTATTTGCAATTTCCTCAGGATTTGGTTCTCTGCCCAATTCCTGTACCAGGTAACGAGACGTGCGAATCAGCTTGTTTATCGTCTCAATCATATGAACGGGAATTCTTATGGTTCTTGCCTGATCGGCAATCGCTCTTGTTATCGCCTGCCTGATCCACCATGTAGCATAAGTGGAAAATTTATATCCTCGTTGATATTCAAATTTATCAACTGCTTTCATCAGACCAATATTCCCCTCCTGGATAAGATCCAGAAATTGCAATCCCCGACTTGTATACTTTTTGGCTATGCTTACAACCAGGCGCAGGTTTGCTTCAACCAGTTTTCTCTTGGCTTTCTCGGCTTTTCTCTCTCCTCTTTCGATGACAGTAACAATCTTTTTTAAATCAGACAAAGAGATGGCTATTTCCTGCGCGATTGCAGTTGTTGTCTTTTTCGCTGCCCCTACGAGGACTTCGCATTCTTTCAACTTCTGAATTGATACTCTTGTTTCTTTATCGATTACGCGACCGGCAGGCAGCTTTTTTACCCGTTTCCATGCCTTCTCCATCTCAGTGAGGGACAATCCTGTTGTTTCTTTACACTTGCGGAGGTCATTTTCTGCCTTTTTTCCTGCCGTCACATAGCCTTTCAGCTTCGAGGCCATTCTTTCTATCTGTCTCTTGCTGAACTTGACTTTTCTGCATAGACGAATGATGCTCCTGATATTTTTTTCAAGTTCATCCTCGGCAGCGATTCTCTCTTTCTTGCGCAGGCCTTTGAGTTTAAGCTTCCGTTTAAGGGTGTCATTTTTCCTGTCCAAGGCAGTTATCCTATCAATCAGTTTCACTACCCTTTCCTTATGCATATCCTCTTCAACAAAACCGTCTTCATCGTCAAGATTGCCTACTACGCTCTTTATGCGGATGTCACCGCTTTTGATTTTCTTACCGATATTCACGACATCCTTCACCAGGGCTGTTACACCAAAGATGGAATCCATGACCTCCTTCTCTCCCTCTTCGATCTTTTTTGCTATCTCAACTTCTCCTTCCCTGGAGAGTAAGGATACAAGCCCCATTTCGCGAAGGTACATCTTGACAGGATCGCCGGTCTTTCCCACGGTAGCCATGAGGTCAAGAATGTCTTCCCCTTTGACTTCCGCCTTTTCATCAGCAACCCTTTTCACAACCAGCTTTTCGCCTTTGTCAGTATCGATGATGTCTATATTTTTCTCACCAAAGAGCATGATGATATCATCTATCTGGTCCGAAGATATGACGTCGGATGGCAGCAAATCGTTAACATCATCATAGGTCAAGAAACCTTTCGATTCGCCCAATGATATTAACTTCTTAAATTCTTCCGATTCCATTTCTTTTCCCATATTGGTTTCTCCCGGCGCTTCATTCAAAAAATAAATTTAAACACGTTGTTTTCACAACGACTTTTTTTCTTCGCTCTGCAATCTTTGCAGCTCTTCCAAGAGCTTTGCCCACAGCTCGTGATTATCGTTTTCCTCGGCCTTTTTAATTTTCGTTTTCAAGACCCGGCATCTTTCCTTGTACCACTTCCGTTTAACCTGTTTCATCGCATCCGCAGTCACGCGATCAATGACCTTTTCATCATAAGGATTCTCATCGATCATCATTCTAAGAAGTTTCTTCCTTATAAACTCGTTATCAATTCCCTGTACGAACTGCGATGCATCAAAACCCTCTGACCCTTCCTTTGCATAAGAATCCGCCAGCTTTACGGCAAGCGATTTTAAATTCGCGCTCATAAAGCAATCAAAGATATTTTTCTTGACAATTTCAGGAACCACGGAAGGGTATTCCAGCATGATATGGATAATACTCAACTCCACCGTGTCGATACTTGTATCCGGTTCTCTTGAGACATCTACCCGCTTTCCGGCAGGCGTCTTCAAGGCAAGATTGACCTCTTTTGTCAGAAGCTGCTGATCTAAACCTATTTTCTCCGATACCCTTTTTATGAACAGATCCCTCTCTCTTGTATTATCAATATGGATAATAAACGACACGGCTTCCCTAAGGGCGTCTTTCTTTTCCTCAAAAGTCGCTACTCTCCCGATAACATTCTCAATATAGTAATCGACCAGGGACTCGGCGTCATCGATGATTTCCATGAAGGATTCTTTTCCATGTGTCCTCAAATATTGATCAGGGTCATGGCCATCCGGAAGTACAACGCCCTTTGCATGCATATTCCCGGCAAGAAACAGTTCTATGCTCCTCGTCAGAGCCTTTTTCCCGGCTTCGTCAGGATCAAACACCGCCACGACGTGCGAAGTATACCGCCGAATTAGATCGACATGATCTCGCGTCAGAGCGGTCCCGAGTGTGGCGATAACATTCCTGATGCCGGAAGCCCACAGGGTGATTAAGTCAAAATATCCTTCAACGAGGATGGCATAACCTTTCTTGCGGATGTCTTCTTTCGTGCGGTTGAGGCCATAGAGATTCCTTCCCTTGATATATACGGGCGATTCGGAAGTATTAAGATACTTCGGTTCGCCGCTCCCTATAATCCTGCCGCCGAAGGCAATGACACTGCCGACGACGTCCTCTATGGGGAAAATTAATCGCCCCCTGAACCGGTCGTAAAAAGACCCGCCCCCGTTTGCCTTTGGAATGACCAGTCCTGACTGTTCAACAAGTTTCAAGGAGATGACCGCCTTTTCGAAATAATCCCTCAGATGCCTCCATCCATCGAGGGCATATCCAAGGCCGAATTCCTTGATTACGTCATCCTGTATCCCTCTTTTTTTCAGGTAGTCTCGCGCCTCTTTTCCCGCCTGCGAAAATAGGTTCTCGGAGAAATACGCCGCTGCCATCTTGTTGACACGGCCGACTTCGTTCCTGACGCTGGATGACTCCTTTTCTTGGCGGGTCAAAATCCTCTCAGGAATGATGACCCCCGTCTTGCCCGCCAGATGCCTTACCGCTTCTGGAAAGGACATGTCACTCATTTTCATCAGAAATGTCAGAACATTGCCTCCCTCACCGCATCCAAAACAGTAGAATATCTGCTTGTCTCGATTCACCGTAAAGGAAGCTGTCTTCTCCTTGTGAAAGGGGCAGAGTCCGAGAAAGTTTTTCCCTCCTTTTTTGAGCGTGACATATTCTGAAACCAGATCAACAATATCCGCCCTTCTCTTTACCTCCTCTATCTTATCCGGAGCAATATGTCCTTTCACTGCCTTGCCCCTCTATCCTTTCGGGACTAAAACGCAGACGTCGATTAATCCAAAAAAGTGGCTAAGATTATCGAATCTTTTTACAAGAAGTTCTGAGCGGCAAATCATAGGCCGGGAGCGCTTCCAATAGGCCTGCCCGTGCGGCTGGAGAAAGGGCGCAATGCAGAATAATTTCTTCCTTGCCGGGTAGTTCATCTATCTTCAATTTTCTCGATGACTGATATGAATTCAGCCCCTTATCCCCCTGTAATGAAGAGGGAGGGGGGATACTTGCTTCAGGATGAACCCTCTGCGCAGAGGTCTTCCTAAATTTATGAAATATATGCAATTAAGATGATAATTTTTCCTTAACCTTCTCGCCAACCATCTTCCCGTCTGCCTTACCAGTTAATCTCGGCATGAGGACCTTCATTACCTTCCCCATGTCTTTGATACTCATTGCGCCGACTTCTTTGATTGCCGTGTCAATTTCGCGGGCTACATCTTCTTCCGATATCTGCTCTGGCATGAATGCCTGTATAACCTTCAGTTCCGCCTCCTCCTTGTCGACCAGATCCTCTCTTCCGCCTTTTCTAAACTGGTCGATCGAGTCTTTTCTCTGCTTCACCATGGATGACAAGAGCTGCAGGAATTCCACTTCATTTAATTTCCTCTTCAGGTCTATTTCCCTGTTATGCATAGCTGCCTTCACCATCCGTATGGCAGACAGCCTTACCTGATCCTTTGCCTTCGTGGCGAGGACCATCTCACCGTTAACTTTCTCATCAATATTCATTATGCCACCCATATAACCTTAAACCTTAGTAATTTATATCACATTGGCTGTTTGTCAAGCCGTCTTCAATCAGGCCAGCCCGTCCTTCAGTTTTTTTCCTCCCAAAACATGCATGTGCAGGTGAAAAATGACCTGCCCCCCTTCTTTATTGCAGTTTATGACGACTCGAAATCCTCTTTCATTTATGCCTTTGATGCGTGCCACCTCCTGGGCAGCGGTGAACAGGGAACCGATGGAGCTCATATCTGCTTTCGCCACATCCAGCATGGTCGGGATATGCTTTTTGGGAATTATGATAACGTGAACAGGAGCCATAGGATGGATGTCATCAAAGGCCACTGTCTCTGCGTCTTCGTAAACTTTTTTGCTCGGTATCGTGCCATTTGCTATCTTGCAAAAAATGCAATCTTCCATGACGCCATCCTTTCTTTTTGAAGTGAACCTCCACGCCTGAACGGCGGGACTTTAAGAATGAAGATTCAGCAAAAAGTCAAAAAACGTTAGTTCCGCTGTATCCTCCCCTTCTTGGGATCAGGGCGCATTGAAACCCGCTTTATTACGGAGCTGACTTTTCTTACCATTTTGCGGAATCATCAAAAATGCGTTGTCACAGATATCAATACTTTGACAGGCTTATGGCTTCCTTAAGCGAAACGGCGCCTGAATACAGGGCTCTACCGATAATAACACCCACAACGCCGAACTTTTCTATTTCACGGAGTCTTCGGATATCTTCAACACTTGAAACGCCGCCTGAAGCTATTACCGGTATATCAACTGACCGGGCGAGATTTCTGGTAGCCTCTATATTGACGCCCGTTTCCATGCCATCCCTTTTGATGTCAGTGTAGACAATTGCAGCCAGTCCGTAGCCTTCATAACCTTTTGCTATATCAACAGCAGATTCTGAAGTCTGTTCTGTCCACCCCTGTATTGCTGCCATCCCATCATTCGCATCGATGCCGAGGATAATTTCGCCTTTATAAGCTTCACACGCCTCCCTGACGAAACCCTTGTCTCTCAGAGCCATCGTGCCCAGGATCACCCAGTTTACGCCCATTCCTATGTAGGCCTCGATGGTCTTCATGTCTCTTATGCCACCGCCGACCTCGATTGGTAATCCGACTTCTTCGACGATACCCCGGATCACATCCGCATTTTTTGGTGAACCGCTCCGCGAACCGTCAAGATCAACCACGTGGATACGCTCAGCCCCGTTCTCCTGCCACTTCCTGGCTATACCGACAGGGTCATCAGAATATACGGTCACACGGCTGAAATCTCCCTGCGCAAGCCGCACACACCGACCATCTTTCAAATCGATCGCCGGTATAATGATCACTTGCCGACTCCCAACCCGAATCTATTAAACTTCCCGCTCATGAAAAATACCCAACCAGGGTACCAGACGTGATTATCCATAAGACTCTGTCAATCGTGCCGAACTCCGGGAAAATCCTTCAAAACCTCATCCATGCCCTCGGCAGTCAACTCTTTGGCGGTGACCCATTTCCCACCCTCTTTTAAAAAAGAACCTATTTGTAGAAGATTCTCCATGAGTGAGGCTTGTGTCTTATCGAAGATGCCTCTCCAGACGATGGCGCCATCAGAAACCCTGATGAGATGGATTTCAAAGGCCACGGATGCCGGCTTTTCAACGGATAGGGAGAATCCTTTCCTTTCCCGGAAGCGGTACACGTAACCTAATATGATTCCATCCGCCTCCAATTCAGCGCCAACTTTTTTCAAGACATCAAGGAGATCCGCTTTGAAAAGTTGTCCCGTGACCCCCTCGTAAATGCCTCCCACCCTATCCGGCGGGATAAGAGCAAACGCCTTCTCATCCTTGAGACGATCAAGAAATATGCCTTCGACAACAGCCTCTGAACCCTTGGCATATCTTTCTGTCCTAAACACCAGTCCACACACAGGACATCGCGCTGTCGTAATCTCTGCATCTTCCTGGCGGATTGACTGGAAAGGGACGACGGCGATACGTTTAAAGACAACATTCCCGTCATCTTTAAGAGTAGTAGATACGCCGCTCGCGCGCTGGCAGCCGCAAACTACGCAAAGAATGAAAAATAAAAGGAGGAACTGGGCAAACCGATCTGAAATGCTGAACGAATCTCTGTGGATGTTACCACCTCCTCTTCGGAGAATGCTGATCACAAACTTCCCTTAGTGGATAAGATGCCTTCTATGCGGCCGTGAATGGTCACTGCTTTTCTCAAGGCAAGGGCCAAGGCTTTGAAAATCGCCTCGGCTATATGGTGATTATTCTTACCATAAAGAAGGTTGATATGCAAGGTTATTCCGCTATGATCTGAAAAAGACTTAAAAAATTCCCTTAACAGAGAGTAGTCGAACTTGTCGCTTTTTTTGCTCTTGAATTCCACGTTATAAATCAGATAGGGTCTTCCTGATATATCCATGACCAGACTGCATAAACTCTCATCCATGGGAATCATGGCTGATCCGTAACGTTGTATCCCCTTTTTGTCACCAAGAGCTTTCTTCACGGCATCGCCGAGGCAAATACCGATGTCCTCAACTAAATGATGATCATCAACTTGCGTATCACCATGGCTCTTTATGATGAGATCCACGAGGCCGTGCCGGGCAAATAGGCTGAGCATGTGATCCATAAACGCCACAGTTGTCGATATCTTCCCTTCCCCAGTACCATCGAGATCAAGCTCCATGGATACTTCCGTTTCCGTCGTTTTCCTGTAAATTTCAGCCTTCCGTGCCATAACTGTTGCACCTTTCAGACGACCTTATTCAATGTATATTCAATTATGCCTTCGGCCCCGGCTTCCTTAAGCAGGGGTATCAAATCCCTCACAACATTTCCATCCACTATTGTTTCAACAGCATACCAGTCATTCGAGTACAGCCCGGATATGGTGGGCGCTTTCAGAGCAGGCAGGAGGAGGACAACTCGCCCAAGATTCTCCTTGGATACATTCAGCTTCAAACCCACCTTCCCCATGGCCAGCAATGAACCATTGAGCAACGTCCTTATCTGCTCTATCTTCTTGCGCTTCCAGGGGTCCTCCCAGGCGGCGGGACTGGCAATCAGTTTTGTGTTGGTCTTCATCAGTTCATGCACAATCCGGAGCTTGTTAACCTTAATCGTCGTTCCCGTTTCGGTTACCTCCACGATAGCATCCACGAGGCCTTCAACGCATTTCGCCTCCGTCGCGCCCCAGGAAAACTCGACATGAACATTGATCTTCCTCTCCCTGAAATACCTTTCTGTGAATTTTACCAGTTCCGTCGAGATTTTTTTCCCTTCCATGTCCTCGATGACCCGCACAGGAGAATCTTCTCTGACTACCAGAACCCACCGTGCCTGCCTTGCCGATACCTTCGAATAAATCAGATCCTGCACCTCGACAACATTCGATTCATTTTCGATGATCCAGTCCTTACCAGTCAACCCCAGATCCAGAGTTCCATCCTCAATATATCTTGACATCTCCTGTGCCCTCACAAGGGTGCAGGAGAGCTCTTCGTCATCTATTTCCGGGAAATAACTCCTCTCATCATATGTAATGCGCCAGCCAGCCATTTTAAAGAGGTCAACAGTCTTGGCCTCCAGGCTTCCTTTTGGTATTCCCAGTTTCAATTTTTTCATTTATAGACATCCTCCGGTTTGAATATTCGTTCCCCGATAACCTCCGTCTTTCCATTAACGACCCTTGTGAAGAAGCATGATCTGTAGCCCGTATGGCACGCGGCGCCACCTACTTGCCGGACCTTCAGAAGAACCGTATCAGAATCACAGTCAACTAAAATCTCTTCGACAATCTGGATATGCCCGGATGTCTCACCTTTGACCCACAGCTCATTTCTCGACCTGCTCCAGTACGTCGCCTTGCCCGTCTGGTGCGTTTTCAGCCAGGCATCCCGATTCATGTAGGCGAGCATCAGAACCTCTCCTGTGTCAGCGTCCTGAACTATAACAGGGACAAGTCCGTTCCCCTTTTCAAAATCAATTTCGATCACCAGTTAATCTCCGTTTCCCCAATTTACATGCAAATTCCGCATACAGCAGCATTACGCAATGACTTTGAAAACCTCCGCCCTTCGTATCCCCTCCTTCGCCCCGTGAAAAAGTCTTTGCACTCATCGTCGCTTGGGGCTTTCGGCCTGTCTTCACAATGACATGAAGCACAGATTTGCAAAGGTATCTATGCATAACATTTATAACTAATTGAAGAATTTATTTTAATCAAGTATTATTTTTTCTTGTTGCCGGCCAGGGACTGATATTACACTCCTTCCTGTGGGGCGAAAAGGCGCAAACCAGACACATCAAATGTCCTGCAGGTCCAAGGCGGCATTTGCACGCGCGATAAAATGGAAGGGGGGAAAACACCGAAGCTGTCATGGTATAACTGTGATCTCCCGGCTCCTGGAGATTGGAAAAATCCATTTTGAGCAGTGACTCGCTCTTGACATATAATATTCTTTCTCTTATACTTCAGCCATCTGACGAAAATTGCTGAGAAAAGCTATGCCGAACATATGGTCCATCGGAGGTGGGAAGGGAGGCTCCGGCAAAAGTTTCATTGCCGGCAATCTCGGTATTCTGCTTGCGAAGGGAGGGTATAAGACCCTTCTGGTTGATGTTGACCTCGGGGCAGCCAATCTCCACACCATTATCGGTCTTCCTCTTCCTGAAAAAAGTATCTCGGATTTCGTAAACAAGAAGGTGGGCACCCTTGAAGAAACCGTCGAACCCACGCCTGTTCCAAACCTCTATCTCATCAGCGGCGCCATGAATAATCTGGACATCGCCAATCTTGCCCACGAGCAGAAATTAAAGATCATACGGAACATTTCCAAGCTCTCTTATGAGTATATTCTGCTGGATCTCGGCGCGGGAACTTCTTTTAACACCATCGATTTTTTTATGATCTCTAACTCGGGCATCTTTGTGACAACGCCCGAACCGACTTCCATAGAAAATATTTACCGGCTAATTCGTTCTGTTTATTTTCGTAAAATCCGCCAGGTCCTTAACAATCGTGATTTCCGGGTATTAGCCGAGGAAGCCCAAGAGCGGGACGGCAGGGCCACTGTAAGCAACCCGGACATTCTACTCTATATCATGAAGGAACTGGACCCCGAAAAGGGTGAAATCCTGGAAAATGAACTGCGGGCTTTCAATTTTAAGCTGGCCCTCAATCAGTTAAGAAAGCAGGATAATCCGAATATCGGGGCATTGATCTGCAAAGTTATCCAAAGGCACCTCGCCCTGAAGATGCATTTTGTCGGAAACATCAGCTTTGACGACCGCGTCCACAACGCCGTCTGCAAAAAGATCCCCTTTCTCGATCTCTACCCCTATACTCAGACTACCCATGATCTCAGGAATTGCCACAAGAATCTACTGTCAATAAATGAAGCAGAACCAATCCTGCAAAATGCCGTTGATTAGAAATTCATAGAGGATCGTGCAAGGTAAAATGAAACCGTTCCGCGAACAGAATTACTATGAACTCCTGGAAATCCTTCCTGATGTATCGCCGTTGGAGATACGACGCGCTTATAAAAGGGTCTTTGAACTTTATCAGGACGAATCCATTGTGAGTTATTCTTTTTTTTCAAAGGAGGAACGACAAGAGATACTTTCCCTTTTGGAAAAGGCGTATCTGGCCCTGATTGACCTTGAATCTAGGACACAGTATGATCGCAGGCTCATTGAACTCGGATTAATGGATAAGCGAATGCAATACAGCAACAAAATGAAAGAACCGATTCCCATATATGATTTCAAGAAAATCCATTTTGATATGGTTGAACCTGCCAGAAGGATTGAGGAACTGAAGGAACGGGTCTCGCAAAACCAACTGATACAAAAAATACTGGCACAGGATATACTGACTGGGGCGGATCTCCTCAAGATAAGAACGGAATTGGAAATTCCTCTTGAGGAAATTGCGGATATTACAAAAGTGCAAATAGGCATGCTTCGTGCGATAGAAGAGGACAAACTGGAGCTTTTCCCGCCTGCGGTGTATCTGAAAGGTTTCCTAAAATCATATGCGCGGTATCTTCAGATTGATGAGAACGTCGTCGTCAATGGTTTTATCAAACACGTAGGAGAAGGAAAATAGTTTTATAGAGTACATTTGCAAAACTTTGGACTTACAGGCTGCCCGTCAAAGAAGATGTTTATTGGATGATGCGCCCTTTTTTCGCCGGCGAAAGGCGGGGCATGCGGGGCGCTCGCGGGATACAAAAGGCATATAATGGAAAAAGGGGACCCGAAAGAGGTTGAACTCGAAGAGGAATTGGACTCCCTGTATCGGAAGGTCTCAAGCCGCGATCAATCGGAGGAGGTCTCTTATGCTCCGCAACAATTGAAAACTGAAGCGATGGTGACTGAAGAGCCAAGGCTTCATACCGGGGCGGGCAAATCGCCCTTGCAGAGCAGAGAAGGGCGCAGATTTCGATCTTCCCGCATCGTTTTCGCATTGTTGCCTGCTCTTATTCTTGGCCTGATTACTATTTTTTACTGGCCCGTGTTTTACCATTATGATGCACTAAGTTTTGAAGGGAAGGTATATCCGCTCAGGATTAACAGGCTCACGGGAGAAGCAGCATATTTTGATGGAGCCGAATGGTTGCGGCCCCCTATTCCGGCGGAGGTGAAAGACACTGTTCCGGAAAAACAGATTGCTCAATCAGCAGCGGCCATACCTCCCGAGACTAATCAAACCAAAACCCGTGCTGAGGATTCACCGGCCGCAGCTGCACCGTCAAACACTCGAAGTGAACTGAAATACGCCATTCAGATAAAGGCCTTTCCTGAAAACAAGAAAGACGCGGCAGCGGGATTTGTGGACGATATGAAAAAGAAGCTGCCCGATGTTCGTATGGAGACGGTCCATATCCGGGGACGGGGAATTTGGCACAGGATATTGATCGGGAATTTTTCGACCATGGAAGAGGCTGTGAGCTACATGAAGGAAGCGAAGATATCAAGTGCATTCCGTGATAGCTTTGTCCAGAAGAAATCCGCGGGTGAATCCTGATTTTTCGCGTCATGCTCAGATGACTTCAAAGAAAGAGGCGTGCTTCTCAATCACATCCGCAATACCTGCGCTATTTCCCTGACATATTAGTTTTTTCAGTTGAGCTACGTCTTGTTCGTATGCCTCGATATGCCGATGAATATCAGGATTCATCGTTAAGATATCAGCGTAGAGCCCGGGATTTTGACAAAATACCCTTTCCATGATTTCCATCTTCGCCCGGAAGCCCGGTGTGGCAAACTTCATTAACTCTGACAGGCTCACCCCTGCCTTGCTCAAAACCAGACCCATCATGATTGTATTGAAATGATTGAGTCCCTGGACGATGGCCATCATTTGGTCATGCTTCTCCGGCGTCGCTGCAAGTACAAAGGCACCGTTCTTCTCAAAAATATCCGTGAGCCAGGAAAGCCACTTTCTGGCCCTTGCAGGACAGAGGACAACGTTTTGCCCTGCGATGGAGTTAATACGGGGGCCGAAGAGAGGATGGCACCCGATCACCTCGGAAACAGATGTTTCCAACATTGTCTTAACGGAATCCCGTTTCAGAGAAGTGAGATCCATAAGAAGAGAGGCCTTGCGCATATGGGGACCAACCTTCGCAATAACCTCGCCGGTTGCTCCCATGGGGACACTCACGACTACCACCTGACATGTATCAGCCATTTCGGCAATATTCGCTTCACTCACATTCCTTCCGAACACACGGACGGCGTGTCCCTCCTTCTCGAGGAAGCGGGCAAACCAATTGCCCATGCCGCGGGTACCACCTATGATGCCTATCTTAGTCATCTTCAAATCGTCTTCTGCCTCAATAAATGATCTGCCAACACAATTGTCACCATGGCCTCGCACACAGGGATTATCCGGGGTATTGCAGATACGTCGTGCCTCCCCTTGATCGACAATTCCGCTCGATTTCCCCGGACGTCGATCGTCTGCTGAACTTTCGCTATGGAAGGGATAGGCTTCGCCGCCACCCGTAAAACGATGTCCTGCCCTGTCGTGATGCCGGCCAGTATGCCGCCCGCGTGATTGGAAAGAAAACCACCCGGTGTCATGGGATCATTTGCCTGAGACCCCGTCATTTCGGCAACCTTGAAGCCGGCTCCTATCTCCACCCCCTTTACCGTCCCGATACTCATGAGGGCCTTCGCAAGGTCGGCATCCATCTTGTCAAACACCGGTTCTCCCAGGCCCGGAGGGCATCCTCTCACAATGATTTCAACAATGCCACCGAGGGAATCGCCGGAGCGCTTCGCCTCCTCCAGTTTCTCCTCCATAACCCTTGCAGCGTCCGCATCTGGGCACAGCAGGCGATTTACCGCTATGTCTTCATGAGAGATGGTCTTGGCCACATCCCTCTCCCTATTTATGACAATACCTCCCAGCGCCTTCGTATAGGCAATGACTTCCACACCCACCCGCGAAATAATTTTTTGCGCAACTGCTCCGGCGGCCACGCGGGCTGCCGTTTCCCGGCCAGAGGCACGTCCGCCGCCCCGGTAATCGCGGATCCCGTACTTTTTGAAATAGGTAAAATCACCGTGTCCCGGCCTGAAGATGTCCTTGATGTCTTCATAGGCGCTGCTGTCAACGTTCGCGTTCTCTATGATCAGGGAAATGGGCGTGCCCGTAGTTTTTCCCTGAAAAGTCCCCGATAGTATTTTAACGACATCGTCTTCCTTACGGGGCGAGCTTGATGCGATCCTGCCCGGTCTTCTTCTATTCAGCCATTTCTGAATGTCTTCTTCCGCAAGGTCGATGCCGGGAGGACATCCTTCCACAACTGCACCAGTTGCGGGACCATGTGATTCACCCCAGGTTGTTACTTTAAAGATGACGCCTATGGAATTTCCTGACATGTTGACTCCTTCCTGACAAATCTGCCTGTTCCGTTCAGAAATTCACAGACAGCGTTGACTATTTCATCTATGTTTTTATCTTTTGTATCCAGCGAAAAATCTGCCAGCCCCCTGTATACCGGCAGCCGTTGCTTGAGGACATCTTCTGTCTCCCGAAAGGTATCATCATGCAAAAGGGAAGGCCTCCTTTCTTTGCTTGTCGCATCGTCCCTCATTCTTTCAACCATGGTCATCACGTCAGCCCTTAGCCAGATCAATAAACCATGCTTTTTGAGAATGTCGCAATTGCCCTCATCCATGACTGCCCCGCCGCCGGTCGCTACAACGCCTCTTTGCAGAAGCGCCAGTTTCCGGACAATCTCACTCTCTCTCTTCCGGAAATATGCCCAGCCTTTTTCCGCTACCATGTCCCGGATCGACCTCCCTACCCCTTGCTCGATAAGCTCATCAGTGTCATAAAATGGCATCTTTAGCTTTTCAGCAAGCCTTTTTCCCACGGCCGATTTACCCGTTCCGCGGTATCCAATTAATATAACGTGCACTTAATCCTCATACAATCTTGAAAGTTCATCCCAGAATCCCGGAAAGGATTTCCCCACACAATGTCTGTCCTTTATCCTGATCCCGGGTACAGCGAGTCCTGCCATGGCAAAACTCATGGCAATCCGGTGATCGTTATATGTCTCGATACAGGCGCCATGCGGTTTTCCTCCGTCAATAATAAGACCGTCGGCCGTTTCTTTTGCAGCAACACCGATTCTTTTTAATTCATTTACCAGTGCCGCAATGCGGTCACTTTCCTTAACGCGCAGATGTGAAACATTTGTGATAATCGTTTGTCCCTGTCTGAATGCGGCAAGAACCGCCAGAGTGGGCACCATGTCAGGCATGTTTCCCATATCGAAAAGGACGTCCCCTTCA
>CAITLA010000178.1 GCA_903893135.1 uncultured Syntrophaceae bacterium
ATGGCCGAGATCATGGTGGCCCATAGAGTGCCTTATGTTGCCACGGCTTGTCACAGCTACCCATTTGATTTTATGGATAAAGTCAAAAAAGCAAGAAAAGTGAACGGTCCTGCCTTCATCCACTGTCTGGCCGTCTGCCCGACTGGATGGCGTTCATCGTCCGAGACATGTATCAAGATGGGCCGTCTCGCTGTTGAAACAGGTGTGTTCCCGCTGTACGAGGTGGAAAACGGGAAATACAAAATGACCATTGAGATGCCCAAGAAGCTCAGGCCCATGGAAGACTACCTGAAGCCTCAGGGACGGTTCAGGCATCTCACACCGGATCAGATTGAGATTTTCAAGGGAATGGCAATGCTTGAATATAATAAAGTATTGGAGAGGATTAAGCATTCAAAATCCTGGTCGGAGATGACAAGTTAAAGCGCTAATTATACGGGATAAGGTGATTGAGGTATGAAGACAGCGAAGACCAAAAAGAAATCGGTTAAAGACATCATAAAGAAATATGATGGCGATAAGACGGCAATGATAGCCATCCTTCAGGATGTCCAGGAAGAATTCAGATATCTACCAAAGGAAGCACTTTCCTCTGTTAGTAAGCAGATGGAGGTGCCCCTTACCAGGATTTATGAGATTGCAACATTTTACAACGCCTTCAGCCTCAAGCCTCGGGGCAGGAACCTGATTGAGTTGTGTGCCGGGACGGCATGTCACGTTCAGGGGGCGGCCAATCTGATGGACAGGATGGAGAGAGATCTGAAGCTTTCTTGTGGCGAAACGACGAAAGATAAAAAGTTTACCCTCGAAGAGGTCAGATGTCTCGGATGTTGCAGTCTGGCTCCTGTCGCGCGGATAAGCGGTAACATTCATCCTAACTTAACGCAGGACCAAATTCCTAAGATTTTGACAAATTATAAATAATAGGGGTGGAAAAGTGAGTAAGATCAATACACTTGAAGATTTAAACAAGGCAGCGAAAAGAGGGCTGGAATCTATCATCCCATCAAAAACGAAAATCATGGTCGGAATGGCGACGAGTGGGATTGCCTCGGGGGCCCAGGATGTCTACAATGCCCTGGAGGCAGAGATAAAGAAACGGAAGCTGGATTTTGTCCTTAGCATAACGGGAGCTATGGGGATGGATTGCATAGAGCCCCTTGTGGATGTCCTGCAACCGAACAAGCCACGTCTGGCATACAGCAAGATGACCGCCAAGAAGGTACCGGAAGTTATCGACCAGATTGTAAAAGGTGCCGTAAATGGCAACAAACCCACTTACAGGATGGATGAGGAAGACTTCATCTGTCTGAATGAAAAGAAGCCTTATTTTAAGGGTGCCGTTCCGAAAGATCTGGCAGATGTTCCGAAGATAGGGGATGTCAAATTCTATAAGAAACAGTTGAAGTTGGCCACCAGAAACTGCGGGATGATCAATTATGAGAGTATAGATGAATACATCGCCAAGGGCGGTTACTTCAGCCTTCTTAAGGCCCTCACTAAAATGAAACCAGATGAGATCATTGATGAGATCATTGCTTCAGGTTTGAGAGGTCGTGGAGGTGGAGGGTTCCCCGCCGGTGTCAAGTGGCAGACATGCAGGCGTGCCCATGGAGACATTAAATACGTGATCTGCAACGGCGATGAGGGCGACCCTGGCGCTTACATGGATAGAAGCGTTATGGAAGGCGACCCGCACAGCGTCATCGAAGGAATGATTATTGGCGCATACGCCATCGGTTCCAGTCAGGGATTTCTTTATGTGAGAAACGAGTATCCCTTAGCCGTGGCCAATCTGCAGAGGGCAATTAACCAGGCGAGAGAATGTGGGTTCCTCGGGAAAAATATTTTCAATACAGGGTTTGATTTTGATCTGAAGATCAGCAAGGGCGCCGGCGCCTTTGTTTGCGGTGAATCAACGGCCTTGATGACATCTCTGGAAGGCAAAGCCGGCGAGCCGAGAGCAAAATATATACACACAGTTGAGCACGGTCTGTGGGACAGACCCTCCAATCTGAATAACGTGGAAACATGGGCGAATGTGCCGGCGATTATCAGCAGGGGGGCGAAGTGGTTCTCCAGCATAGGCTGTAAGAATAATTCAGGAACGAAGGTCTTTTCCCTCGTCGGGAAGATCAATAATATCGGGTTGGTTGAGGTGCCCATGGGGATACCGCTGAAAGATATTATCTATGAAATCGGCGGTGGGATTCCTGGCGGCAAGAAGTACAAGGCGGTCCAGACCGGTGGTCCATCGGGTGGATGCCTGCCCGATAAGCTGATAGATATTCCTGTTGATTTTGATTCGTTGTGGGAAGCCGGCTCCATGATGGGTTCCGGTGGTATGATTGTCATGGACGAAACCACATGCATGGTTGATATTGCGAGGTATTTCATTGATTTCCTCGAATTCGAATCCTGTGGAAAATGCGTTCCGTGCCGGGAAGGAGTGTACAGGATGAATGAAATCCTGCATGACATCTGCGAAGGCAAAGGAAAGCAGGGTGACGTTGAACTTCTGGAGTCCATGTCCAAGGGAATCGTCGATGGTGCCTTGTGCGCCCTGGGCAGCACAGCTGCGAACCCGGTTTTGAGTACCCTCAAGTATTTCCGGGATGAGTATGTCGCTCATGTTCGGGACAAGAAATGTCCCGCCGGTGTCTGCAAGGCTCTGATCAGTTTCAAGGTCAATGCGAAAAAATGCACGGGATGCGGCGTTTGCCTCAAGAAGTGTCCCACTGTGTGCATAACTGGTCAGAAGAAAAAGCCACATGTGATTGATCAAAAAGTATGTATCAAGTGCGGTGTCTGTAGAGAAAGCTGTAAATTTGACGCAATAAGCGTAGAATGAAGGTAGGGGAAATGGTAAACTTTATCATAGATGGTAAGAAGGTTGAGGCTAAGGAAGGTGCAACGGTACTTCAGGTTGCCCGTGCAAATAACATTACGATTCCAACCCTGTGCTGTCATGAGTCAGTTGCTCCATCAGGAGCATGCCGCCTCTGTGTGGTTGAGGTCAAGAAAGGTAAAAGAACGAGGATCGTGACGTCATGCCTGTATCCTGTTGATGAAGGTATCGTTGTTGAAACGAAAACCGAAAGGGTTTTGAATGTCCGGCGTCTCGTTATGCAGCTTCTCATGGCAAGGTGTCCTGAGTCCGACGTGCTTAAGGATATGGCTAAAGAGATGGGCATTGAACCGCAACCCGCCTTTCATCCTGAAACAGACAAAGGGAAGTGCGTCCTATGCAGACTTTGTGTTAAGGCCTGTGAAGATGTTGTGGGTGTGAGTGCCATTGGCTTGTCCGGCAGAGGCAAAGACAAAAAAGTTGGCCCCCCATTCGTCGAGGATTCCAAAACCTGTATCGGATGCGGTGCGTGCGCGTATATCTGCCCGACGGAGCATATCGTCATGGAGGCAAAGGACGGCAAGCGGAAAATATGGGGACGTTCGTTTAAGATGCAGTCCTGCGACAAGTGCGGCAGATATTTTGCCCCGGTTGACCAGATAAAGTGGATTAGCAAGAAAACGGGGACTCCGCTTAGCGAACTCGCGACCTGCATAAGCTGCAAATAAGGGATACAATTGGAAATGCCTTTATAGGCATAAGCTGTTTGACGTGGTGGCACAGTCAGAAATGAGTGAAGCCCCGGTGATATTTTTCACCGGGGCTTTTTTATTCGTGCGCCCCCTCATGGCAATTGTCACTGCTCCTGGCATCCTGCAGTCGAATGATATTGACATACATGATGAGCCACTCTATATTTCACTTATAAAAGACGAAATCTTTTGCACATATTGATCAAGAGGCTGCAAAGGGGGAACGACAGATGGGCGAAAAAATAGACAGGATAACTGTCGATATGAATGCGGCCCGGCTGCCAGAGGATCTGGAGAAGTATAAGGCAAAGGCCATGCAATTGGGCGCCACCCGGGCCACAATTGTAAGCGTAAAAGAGATTCCCGTGGATGAAAGAATTGTGCTGAAATGTCAGATACCGCGGTGTTTTGGATACGGCACCAGTGTGCACTGCCCGCCCCACACATTGAAACCGGCAGAGCTACGGGACATATTGAAGGGGTTCCAGTGGGCCGTCTTTTTCACCCTCGATGTTCCGCCAGAGGTTATAGTCAGAGACAGGGGCACGATAAAAGAAAGAGAGGCAGCATATCGGAAAATATTTGACATCGTGGGTGAGATCGAATCCATGGCTTTTTACGATGGCCACTATCTGGCTTTCGGCTTTGCTGCCGGCTCCTGCCGACATACGTTCTGCAGCCAGCAGGAGAGCTGTCAGGCCATGGAGGGGAAGAGGTGCAGGATATCTCTCCGCTCCCGGCCTTCCATGGAAGCCGTAGGCATTGATGTTTATAAAATGGCCACTGCAATTGGGTGGGACATCTACCCTATAGGCAGCAACGCCAAACCGGAAGAGATATCCAAAGGCACACTTGCGGGAATCATCATCATACAATGATCTCTTCCCCGATGTCTCAATCTCGTTCGGGAAAAGGCCTGCCCGATGTGTAAAAAACTCTTAGCGCCTTGCCGCTTTTTCGTTCTCCTTTTTTTCCGTTGCGCAATAGATGCCGCCTTCTTGGAGTCCGCCTGCGAAGCAGTTATTGCACGAAATGCACATAGCCGGTCTCCGGTCGCCCTGCAGCCAGCGATTGGCCAGACCGGGCTCCCAGATGAGCGGCCTGGCTAGGGAGATGTAATCCATACCATCATCCCGGATGGCTTTCTCGACAACTTCATATGATCTGAATCCACCCACTACGATTACCGGGCAGTCGACTGCCCCCTTGATTCGGCGGGCCATTTCAAGATTATAAGCCTCTCTCTCCGGTTTTGTTATTTTGATGCGCACCGGGCTTTTTCCACCGGACGACGGGGTGCCGGCAGAGACTTCTATGGCATCTATACCCGCTTCCGAAAGTCTCCTGGCTGAGTAGATTGCGTCCTCAATGTCCAGTCCTCCTTCTATAAAATCTGCGGCGTTAAGCTTGATGAGCACAGGATAATCAGCGCCGACTGTCTCCCTAACCTTTCGATACACATCGAGGAGAAACCGCGCGCGATTTTCAATGCTGCCGCCATATTCGTCGCTACGGCGGTTGGTGAGAGGAGAAAGGAACTGGTTGATCAGAAAGCCGTGAGCTCCATGCAGTTGCACGGCATCGAATCCCCACGCCTTTACGCGATGAGCCGCATTCCCGAATGCCGCAACGATCTTTTTGATTTCATCCCTTGTGAGTTCCTCCGGTATCTCCGGAAACTGCCCAACCTTAGCTGCTGAAGGGGCAAAGGGCTTGCGGCCGGCGGTCTTTGTATCTGTCTGGCCGCCGCCATGAACTACCTGGACGGCTATCTTTCCCCCCGCATCGTGTACAGCCTTTACCATGAGCTTGAATGAATCCGCAAAGGCATCGTTATATATACCCATCTGGCCGGGCAAATTCTTGCCGTCCGTCCGTACATATGCATAGCTCGTAATGATGAGGCCGATACCTCCTCGTGCCAGGTCGCGATATAAGGTGATGAGCTTCTCTCCCGGCCTGCCATCCTGATCGCACATCCCCTCCCATGTGGCGGATCTTATCAACCTGTTGCGCATTGTCATGCCATTAATTTTCGTTTCTTCAAATATCGCAGCCATCTTTCCCTCCTCAACAGGCTTTGGTAAATATGCAGAATCGGGTATAACTAACGACCCGACTCATCCATCGTCACCATCAATTACTGGTTAAAATATACATTAATCGGACAATTTTAGGAAGAGCAACTTGCGGGAATCTTCATGTCATATAGCTTTATTCGTGAGAGGCGGATATGCACTCCTTCTGTATGGGATGAAAAATCTATTTACGACAGCAATCGTGCACAAGACATTTTCTTCTTTAGAAAAAGATTGACAAAAAATTTCTCTTATTATAGTTGTATATACAACCAAATCAGGAATAAAATCTTATGAAGAGAGCTGGCGAAAGATTATCGCTTATAAGAAGTATGTCGCAGCAGTGCATTGCCGTGCGGATACGGCTTCTCAGCCGCATGGTAACCAACATCTATGATTCAGCGTTGAGCCCGTTCGGTGTCAAGCTCAATCAGATAAGCATACTGGTCTTCGTACATCTGGCGGGCGAGGTTGGATATGATGCCTTGTGCAGACGGCTGAAGATGGAAAAATCAACAGCCAGCAGAAATATAGAGCGCATGAAAAAAAAGGGGTGGCTTAATATCGTATCCGTCAAGGAAGAAAGAAGGAAAATTTTAAGAATTACTCCTGCCGGAGAGGTTCTTTTGGGAAAGGTGCATGGAGTGTGGGAAGACGCACAAAAAAAGGCCCTGAATCTGCTTGGAGAAGAAGGGGCGGAAGTCCTCTGCGGTATCGCGAACGGAATATGGAAGAAAGATAAGGCACGATAAGAATTCTAACGAAAAAATTGTATATATGGAGAGGAGAAAGAATATGAAAAAAAGTATCAAAGAATTTGCATTAAACCTTGGGGTTGACGATTTGGGAGTAGCGGCTGCCGCTGATTATCAGAGTCCCCGCTCGCCGAAGCTCGACACCATTTTTCCCGGTGTAAAATCGATCGTCGTCATGGCCTACAAAGAACCGTCAAGCTGTGAGAGTTCTAATATGCAGATAGCCATGAGCGGCAGACTGGATGTGATGGCATTTTCGCGGTCGTGCAGCTATAGAATGAGCCGTTTTCTCGAGAGGGAATATGGCGGGACGGCAATGGCCACTCCTGCTTCCTATCCCATGGAAATGAGCATGGAAACCATGGGCTCCATCGGGGATGTTTCACTCAGGCACGCGGCAATCGCCGCCGGTCTGGGGGTCTTCGGAAGGCACAACCTTGTCATCCATCCTAAACTCGGTACGCGCGTGATCTTCACAGCCATACTGACTGATTTAGAGATCGCATCCGATTCCCCGTGTACCGAGGAGCTATGTATTCACTGCGACGTCTGTGTCGAGCAATGCCCTGCCGGGGCTCTTGATGAAGAGAACAGGACGGACGTGGGGAAATGTCTCCGCAGCTCGCAGCCCTATGGTATAGGCAACAGTATCCGCTTCTGGTCGAAGTTTGCTGATGGCACACCTGAAGAAAAGAAGAAGATGGTCAAAGGCGTAGATTTCTGGCGCATGTATCAGGCCGGTTTCATAGGTTTCCAATATTTCTGCTGGAACTGTATGAAGTCTTGTCCGATGGGGCAGAAACAAGAAAAAGCATCAACACAAAAATAGCGCTTGCAATAGCATTCCCACCGCCTCAGCAATCTTGCTATGCGCAGATAAAAGGGCCTCTGCCAGAGGTTTGTCTAAGATTCGCCAGATATTTTTTCTGCAGCCGCCTGGGCTTCCCCGTATACCTTCCTCAGGGGAATCCCCAATCTTGCGGCAATCTCCCGGCAGTCTTCGTATTCCGGGGATATAATCCTTTTCTCCGTGTCTATATGGCCAACCTTTACCCTCACGGGTCCGAATGACGTCTCCACAGTGATGAGCTCTCTCGGGAGTTTTCTTCTTTCCAGGCGCTGGAATCTGACCCCGAGGGAAGTCGTTTCCGTGAAGACTACGGAGAGGGTCTCATCCAGTTTATCTGGTGTAATCAAGATGCTAAGCAGCGTCCCCGGCCTGTTCTTCTTCATGAATATGGGCGTCATGAAGACGTCAAGGGCGCCTCTTTCCAGGAGTCTCTCCAAGGCGTAGCCGAGAATCTCGGGATTC
>CAITLA010000179.1 GCA_903893135.1 uncultured Syntrophaceae bacterium
ATCCCTGATCCGCAGCACGGGGATGGAGTATCACGGCATCCACGCCGCAATCTTCAGCTATGCTAGCAATCTCAAGGGCCCTCATTTCACCGCGATGCCAGCCTGAACGAAGTTTTATAGTCAATGGCAATGATGTCGCCTGCCGGATCGCTTGCAGGATACGGCGCACTCGATCAGGTTCTTTCAAGAGGGCGGCTCCGGCGCCCGTCTTTACAACCTTTCTAACGGGACAGCCCATGTTTATATCTATCAGATCCGCACCGGTATCGGTAGCCATTTGCACCGCTTCGTAAAGGACACCCGGATCGGCTCCGAAGATCTGGACGCCTAAGGGTTTGTCATCAGGCGAGGATAGAAGGTACCGGTAGCTCTTCTTGGTCTTCCTGACAAGGCCATTGGCACTGATCATTTCCGTAAATGCTAAGCCACACCCGAATTCTCTGGCGAGGGTCCGGAAAGGCAGATTCGTAATGCCCGCCATGGGCGCCAGAAAAACATTATTCTTGAGGGTCAGATTTCCTATTTTCATTTGCATATTGTCATGCGTTCGGACGCCTTTTCGAGATCATCAGGCGTGTTTATACCCATGACTTCGAAAGAGTTGGCAGTGACGAACGATCTGGTCTTAAAACCCTTCTTCCAGGCGATGCCAACTATATCCGTGAGATAGTATTCTTTCTGGATATTTTCATTGCCTATGTCGCCAACGGATCTAAAGAGGAAATTGCTTTCGACGCAGTATATGCCCGTATTTATCTCTTTTATTTTCTTCTCAGCAGGGGACGCATCTTTTTCCTCCACAATCCGCAATATCTCTCCTTTATCTCCTTCCTTGATTACTCGTCCATAGCCGGAGGGATCATCCAATATCGTTGTCAGAACCGTAACAACGGATTTTTCCAGGATATGGACTTCCAGCAGGGCCCTGATTGTTGAAGGCGAAAGCATAGGGACGTCACCGCACAATATCAGTATGGTGCCGTTGTAACTGTGGAAAACATCTCTCGCATGAAGAACGGCATGTCCCGTTCCCAGCTGCTCAAGCTGTTCTACGAAGATCAAGCCCTGATCCTTGAATGCCTCCCTAACGAGACCTGCCTGGTGACCTATGATGACCACAATTTTTTCCACGTTCACTGCCCTGGCTGCATCCACTGAATATGTCAGCATAGGCTTGCCGCAGAGTGGATGCAGTACCTTCGCTACATCCGCCTTCATCCTCTTCCCCCTGCCTGCGGCCAATATGACCGCACTCACCTTCTGTTTTTCATTTCCGCACATTAGCCGACCTTATATAACAGTTCATTGCTTGAGACCCACAGCCGCTCTTTTTAAATTCCGCTCTAATTTGGCCATGACCCCCGCTAACTTCTTTTTGATCTTTTACTAAAGCATCAAGGGCCTGTCTTATCTCCTCCGTTGATATCGATATTAATCGGCATCTCTATTAACACCTCTTTGATGGATCTTGCGTCGGCATCCTCTACGACGAGCAGGGCGTTACCATGTCTTAATGTATCTCGTCTTTTCGGTATCTTCTCCATCTTGTAAAGCAAAAATCCTCCGAGGGTTTCATAGTCTCCGTCCGGAATGTCCAGTTGAAGCAACTGATTAATTCTCTCTATACTTATTTTGGCATTGACGAGATATTTCCCCGCCCCGATCTTCTTATACATCTTTTCTCCACTGCCATATTCATCGTCAATCTCACCCACAACCTCCTCGAGAATGTCTTCTATCGTCACAATACCTAAAGCACCACCATATTCATCAACAACGACGGCCATCCTCTCGCCTCTGATCAGCAATTCAACGAGGAGTTCTTTGGCAAGTTTTGTCTCCGGAATATAATAGACCACCGGTTTAAGATAGGATTCGATCGTCTCGTTCCGACCAGAAAGAGAAGGATGATTTGAAGCCCGTCCATGCAGGGCCTCTAAGAGGTCAAAGTAGTGAAGTATACCGATGATATTGAATATCTGATCGCGATAGACGGGAATGCGCAGATATTTTTTTTCAGATGCAAGTTGAACTGCCTCTCTGAGAGTGGCCGTTACCGGCAGGGACGTCATTGCCGATAGAGGCACCATTATTTTATCGGCAGTTACCTCGAAAAAATCGATGATATTCCTGATCATTTCCCTTTCCGTGCCCAGGATATCGCTTTCCTCCGATCTGTGCCTCAGGATAAATTTCAGACCGTCTTTTGTAATATAGGAAGCAGAGACAATATCTTTTTCTCCCGTTGAAATACGGATTGCTCCCCGTGATATCGTAGAAATGATAAACACTATGGGAAACAGTAACCACGATGATACCCAAATAAACCATGACAGTCTCATGGCAACGAATTCCGCATGCTGCTGGAAAATACTCTTGGGAATAATCTCCCCCATGATGAGGAGTGTCGGAATCATAACAATGACAGCTAATATTGGGCCTTTGGCCAAACCAAATGCGGATATGAAGAGAGCCGTAGCGATAGAGGTGCTCGTGACCACACATAGCCCCGTCCCGCTTAATGTTGTCGAAAGGAACCAGTCCGGTTTCTCGAGAAGTCTCAGGGCAACCTTGGCAGAACGGGATCCCATGTTCGCCTTCTGCCTCATCTTATTGACGTCCGAGACAACGAAGGCGAGTTCACCTCCGGAGAATAGTCCCTCAAGGCATATACAGGAAAGTATCAATAGGATGGAAAGGACGTTATCCATCATCGCTTTTCTCCCGCTTTTCAATCCTTATATTCAAAATCCTCGCCTTGCCCATTTTTTCCACCCTAAAAGCGTACTCACCAAAGCGAACCTCTTCCCCTTTTGCAGGCAGTTTCCCGAAAAGATGGAAGACAAAGCCACCGACAGTATCAAAATCTTCCTCCGGGATCGAAATTCCCATCAGATTGTTCAAGTCTTCCGCAGGCATTTTTCCTGATACCAGCAATGTTCTGTCATCGATTCTCTGCCAGAGGTTATCCCTCAGTCCGTAGTCATCATAGATATCCTCAAAGAGGCTCTCGAGGATATCCTCAAGTGTTACCATGCCGGAAACACCACCATACTCATCGACAATTATGGCAATTTGAATCTTTCTCGTCTGAAATTCCCTAAGGAGGCTGGCGGCACTTTTTACCTCAGGGACAAACCACGATTTTTTCAATAATTTATTTATATGAAGGCCACCGTCTTCTCCGGAGATTCCGCTTATGAGGTCTCTTGCAAACAGGATCCCCAGAATGTCATCCCGATCACTGCCGTAAATGGGTATCCTTGTATGCCGTGCTCTTACGATTTCTGCTTCCATCTCTGCCATGCTAAGAGATATGGGAAGACAAAACATCTCGACGCGGGGAATCATGATCTCTGAAACCGGCTTATCGGCCAGGCCAAATACCTTGTGTATGAGATCCCTCTGTGCTTCTTCCAGTCCTCCTTCCTTCTGATAGACATCAATGAGGATCTTAAATTCATCTTCTGTAAGAGCCTTTTTCCCCGGGGATGTTTCATCCGAGAACAGGGATACAAAAAACCAGGATATTCTTTCCAATGCCCATACGACAGGGCGTTCAATTTTTGAGACGATCACCAAAAGAGGTGAGACGAACGACGAAAAAGATATGGGACGAATAACGGCAAAAGTTTTTGGTATCGCTTCCGCAAAAATAACCAACACCGGGGTTGTAACGGCAACTGCTAACCACTGACCATCCGCTCCGAAGTAATTAATGCAAAGGGAAGCCACCAAGACGGATATGGTAATGTTGACTGATTCATTACTTACAAGGATCGTAATGAGCAGCCTTCTCGGATGTTCCAAAAGCCTGTTTACATACGACAGAAACTGGGAGCGTTCTTCCTTCATTTTGTGGAGGTGGAGGGGGGTAAGCGAAAAAAGAGCAGCCTCTGAACAGGAAAAAAATCCCGACAGGAGAAAAAGAATAACAAGCAGTGCAATTTTGAATGTAATAAAATATTCCAATTTTATATCGAAAAATGTTCTTCAGTATTAAAATGATTGTCATGCATCATAAATATTTGTATCGAATAGCTTATCAAATTTTTTCCATGAAAGACAGCCTATTAATATCAACGTGCGATCAGTTTTGTTTGACGCGGATGATTTTTTCCGATATTTTGGAACGAAAAGGCAGTAGTTTCAAAATTAGCGCCACGTGATATGCATGCGGATATAGTCTGCCGAAAAAAAATGTGTGAGGAGAAATGCCATGATTAACGTACTTTTAATCGGAAACGGTGCCCGTGAACATGCTATCGCCGAAGCGGTCATGAAATCTAAGCATCGGTTAAGACTTTTCTCATTTATGAAAGCCAACAACCCGGGTATTGCATCGATATCAGAAAAAATATTCATTGGAAGCTACAGTGACCTGAAGGCCGTCAGCGCCTTTGCAAAAGGGACATCTGTAGATTTTGCAATTGTCGGACCGGAAGATCCCCTTAATAGCGGAGTTGTTGATGCCTTGAAAGAAATGGGCATTCCGGCGGTCGGTCCCACCAAGAGCTTGGCCCGTCTTGAGACTTCAAAGTCCTTCACAAGGAATTTACTCCGAAAATACGATATACCAGGGAATCCAAAATTTAAAATATTCACAGGCATGAAAGGAATCAAAGAATTCTTAAGCGAACTTGACGGTATAGTTGTTAAGCCTGACGGACTGACCGGAGGCAAAGGCGTAATGGTTCAGGGAGATCATTTTCAGACAGATGAAGAGGCACTCGCATACTGCGAGCAGGTTCTGGCCGAGCATCAAAGTGTGACTATTGACGAAAGACTGGAGGGTGAGGAATTTTCCCTTCAGTGCCTGTGTGATGGAAAAACCGTTGTCGCAACCCCTCCCGTTCAGGATCACAAAAGGCGGTTCGTCGGCGATAAAGGCCCAAATACAGGGGGAATGGGATCATATTCTTGTGAAGATCATTCTCTTCCTTTCATGGATAAGAAAGACGTCGCAGAAGGTCTCGCTATTACCCAGAAGGTCGCAGAGGCAATTTATAAAGAGACAGGAGAGTATTACAAAGGAGTTATGTATGGTGGATTCATCATAACAAGATCCGGTATCAAGCTCCTGGAATACAATGCCCGCTTCGGTGACCCCGAGGCCATGAATATATTTCCCATCTTGAAAACTGATTTCGTCGATGTCTGCAAAGCAATCATCGAGGGAACCCTGGACAGAATAAACATCGAATTCGAGAAAAAGGCAACAGTTTGCAAATACGTTGTCCCTTTGGGTTACGGTCTTCCAAAAGACCATCCCCACGCTCAATCGACTTCGGCAAGAATCGAGGTTGGCGATGTGGGATCAGCACGCCTGTACTATGCTTCTGTTGATAAAAGGGAAGACGGACTTTATATGAGCACTTCCCGCGCAATCGGCGTCGTCGGCATAGCAGACAGTCTCTATAAGGCGGAACAGATAGCTGAAAAGGCTGCTTCTCAAATCAAGGGCCCCGTAGATCACAGACCTGATATTGGTACGGAACCGCTCATTGAAAAAAGAATACGCCACATGCAACAAGTAAGGAGGTGAAGTGGTTTATAGGTATCGCCAAGATTCCAGACCACGAAATGAATATGAATACTATCAAAAGGGCACTGATAAGCGTCACGGATAAGAAAGGACTTATCGAGTTTGCACGGGGACTCAAGAATTTTAATGTAGTAATCGTGTCGACAGGAGGAACGGCGGCCCAGTTGCGGATGAGCGGTATAGATGTGATTGATGTATCTGGTTATACCGGGTTCCCGGAAATGATGGATGGCAGGTTGAAAACACTGCATCCGAAGATACATGGCGGCCTTCTGGCATTACGCGATAATAAGGCCCACATGAAAGCTGCAGCCGAGCACCGTATCGATATGATTGACATGGTTGTCGTCAACCTTTACCGGTTCGAAGATACCATAGCAAGAAAAGACTGCACTCTTGATGACGCTATCGAAAACATCGACATCGGCGGCCCGACCATGATAAGGGCCGCAGCGAAAAATTACCGGCATGTGAGCGTAATTACCGATCCCGATGATTACTCTGTTATCTTGGAGGAAATGAAAAACACGGGAGGAAAAATCTCTGAGGGTACAAACTTTGCTCTCGCCACTAAGGTCTTTCGACTAACAGCCAGATACGATGGTGCAATCTCCAACTACTTAAGCAGCATCAGCAAGGATGGGTCACAAAAAACGTTCCCCGAAACTTTTACCGTTCAGTTTGTCAAGGCCCAGGATCTTCGCTACGGAGAGAACCCTCATCAGCACGCCGCTTTTTACAGG
>CAITLA010000180.1 GCA_903893135.1 uncultured Syntrophaceae bacterium
AGGAAAGTCCGAGCTCCACAGGGCAGGATGGTCGCTAACGGCGACTGGGGGTGACCCTAAGGAAAGTGCCACAGAAAAGATACCGCCCGCCCATGGCGGGTAAGGGTGAAAAGGCGAGGTAAGAGCTCACCAGTTTTCCGGGTGACCGGGAAAGCTTGGTAAACCCCATCCGGAGCAAGACCAAATAGGAGAACATTAAAAGTGGCCCGCTTGTCGTTCTCGGGTAGTGTCGCTTGAGGCAGCAGGCAACTGTTGTCCCAGATTAATGATCATCACCGCCTTCCTGGCGACAGAGAGGCGGGACAGAACTCGGCTTACGATCTGGTCTGGCACCGATTAAATACCATTTTTTGAAGAAGGAGTTGCCGTGGGAAGGTACCACGAGTGAGTCGAGGGGTCTTTAGGATTAACAATCTGCGCATCGCAGTACACGAAGCCGATTTTCAATTCATTGCAGGTCTAATTTCAGTTTCATCCGGTTGATGCATACTTCCTGTTATCAAGCGTACGGCAATTTTGAAAGATATCAATCCTTTCAAATGGGTATCAATGAAATTCGTATCTTGACTTGTCAAAGAATTTAGGGCAAAAAACAACTACATTAAAATGAGGCATCATAAAAAGGTTAATAACTCATCTGAACCATCTTTGTAAGGGTGGTGCCATGAAGAGATTATTGAAATCCCGTTATTCACTTAAGAGAACGCGGCAAACACATTGGAGTCATCATTAATACGGCTTCATTTAATCACATGAGATCGGAGGTAATTTGAAATGAGGTATTTTATTTGTGCATGCATCCTTTTGACTTTCCCGTTCGTTACACTGAATGCTTGTTCCAGTATTTCTTATTCAACCGTCAACGACGCAAAAGATCCTCGCGTAGATCATCAGGTAGCGGAAGTCGCTAAAGTCATAGAACAGTTCCACTTCGTTTCTGTCGGTAAACCGGGACCCGGTAACGCACCTGACCCTCTAAAGTATGGTCTTTATCGAGGAGCAGTTCCAATCGTTGGACAAATCGGACACCCGGCACAGTGGACATATCAGCTACAGGAGAAATTGGATAAAGGCGTAAAAATTCTTCATGATGAGCTCCATATCAAAACTATTCTCAACCTCGAAACAAATGGTAGGATAATAGAAACCGAACGTAAAGCCGCTGATAAAAACGGGGTTACATTCATATCTATGAAACTTCCGGATTCAATCTTTAAACCCTCGGATGAGCGCGTTAATCAAATCATAGCGATTCTCAAAGACCCGAGTTACTACCCCCTTTACGTCCATGATCGTGACGGCGAGGATCGTACTGGTTTCGTGATAGGCTTATACAGGCATCTCATAGAAGGTATGCCCGGCGAGCAGGCATATCAGGAGATGAAACAGCTCGGATTCCATTCAATTGACAAGACGCATTCTCAAATTGGACTCGACTGCTATTTCAGATCAGCTACCGGAATGTCTGCGCCAAGCAACTGTCAATTCGTGCTGACATCTGACCCGTATGAATTCGTACACTGAGCAGTCAACAGAATTCGCTGAAAATGAAGATCGGTAGCATTTCGATGCAACTGGTTAGTTCTTCGTTATTCCTGACAAAGGCGCCCGACCTCGCCAGCGGGTCACGAGGCCAACTGGGTGTAGACGGTTCCCGGCAAAGGCTGGAACGTTCTGATTCGCATTTACGGCCCTCTCCAACCGTGGTTCGACAAGACTTGGCGACCGGGAGCGTTCGAACTCCAACCGTAACTCACCGGCACCGCTTATAGGTGGAAGCGTTGAACAAGCGGCGCTACACTTGCTGTGTGTGTGCCGGTTAGCGCGAGCGTTATACCCGATTTCAATCGGAAATATTCAGACCATATAGAGGACTTATCTTCTCTCTTTGTAGGTGTTGTCAGTCGAGGTTCACTTCAACAGATTATCAAATCAAAAGTACGCATGAACCGGATGAACGTAATTTCGATTCGCCACTTAATCACATGATACGTTATATACTTTTTTTAATTTTAATCCTGGGCGGAGCTGGTACTGGTCTTGCCTACAATGCCAACCAGGCCATGGAAGAGGCAGACGCATTTTTGAGAAACGGGCAGTACCTTGAGGCAGTGGGGGCATATCAGGACATCTCAGACGTCTCGCCCGATCCGGAGATGAAAGCGAAAGCAACACTCAGGATAGGTGATATTTACAGCTACTTTCTGAACAATAACGAGAGGGCGCTGGAAAAATATGGCGTCGTCATAAAGAAATATGAAAGCAGCATGCATGCGGCAAACGCTCATTTCAACTCCGGGATGATTCTTTATGAAAAGAACAGGTACAAAGAGGCGCTCTATGAATTCAAGATATACCTGAAAAAATACCCCCGCGGCGACCGGAGAGATACGGCGGAGTTTATGATAGAAACGTGTTCGCGACCCCCTCCTGCCATGAAGGAAAAAAAGCCGTCCTTTACGAAAGCGAAAGAGGAGAATGTCAGGGTTCTCTTGGTGACAGGTATCCAGGCCATCCGAGTGGATTCGACCGCAATGTTTGAAATTCGCGATGGCTATGGAAAAGACATTTCCGGCAAGGTCCGAAAGGCCGCCCTGTCTATTTCAGGAGGCGGCATAATGCTCGACGGCAACAGTCTTTCCCCCGATAGGCTGATTATCGTGCCGTTGGAGGGCCAATGGTTGAATTTAAACGGCATGCCATACAGAGGTGAGCTCAGGATAACGAAGAGCGCCAGGGGCGATATGGAAGTGATTAATTTTCTGGACGTGGAGGCCTATCTTTATGGTGTCGTCCCGAAAGAGATGTCTCCCCAATGGCCGCTGGAGGCCCTCAAGGCCCAGGCGATTGCAGCAAGAACCTATGTCTTGTATCAGAAGGAAAAAAGCAAGGACAAGGATTATGATGTAATTGCTACAACAGCATCTCAGGTTTATGGCGGAGCAGGCGCAGAAGCGGCGATGTCCAATAAGGCAGTGGATGAGACAAAGGGCATGGTGCTCCTCTATGACGGTCAACTGGCCCTTGCGTATTTTCATGCAAATAGCGGAGGCATGACGGAAGAGGCAAGACGCGTATGGAGCGTGGATGTTCCGTATCTGAAGGCGGTTCGTGATGATTACAGCGCAAAGGCCCCGGGCTGTTTGTGGAAGCTCTCCCTGAATGTCGACAAGATCAGGACAGCCCTCAATAAGAAGGGCATAGATGTCGGACGAATTGAGAGATTGATGCCTGTTGATATTAGCCCCTCCGGCCGGGTAACGAAGATCAGGATATTCCATGGCGGTAAGGAAAACATGCTCTCCGGCAATGACTTCAGGTTGAAGATTGATCCCACCCAGGTCAAGAGCACCCTTTTTACGATGATCACTGAAGGAAATGAAATCCATCTTGAGGGGAAGGGATATGGCCACGGTGTCGGTATGAGTCAGTGGGGCGCTTACATCATGGCCCGCGAAGGATTTTCATACGGCGATATCCTGAGACATTACTATTACGGCGTAGAGCTCAGGTAGTCTGTCAGTCCCGCCAAATCAGCATCCACATCGGCGTATACTACTGGCTGATTTCTGAATATATTTTTTCTATAGCCTCTATGATATTGCCTGACTGTGTGATTGGCCTCCCAATCTATGCAATGCATATCGGTACCTTTGATTCTTATCTTTAGTTCTTATACCTTATAATAGTCTCTGTACCATTCAATAAAGCGTCTTACACCGTCTTCTACAGATGTCGCCGGTTTGAAGGAGACGTCTTTCATGAGATCGTCAATGTCTGCAAATGTTATAGGTACATCCCCCGGCTGCATGGGAAGCAGATTCATTCTTGCCTTCTTGCCTAATACTTTCTCAATTATATTTATGAAGTCAAGGAGCTCCACGGGCCGGTTATTGCCGATGTTATAAATCTTGTATGGCGCAAAGCTGGTAGCGGGGTCCGGTTTGTCACCCTGCCATTTGGCGTCCGGTTCCGGAATCCTGCCAGTTACTCTAAAGACGCCTTCTGCGATGTCATCGATATAGGTAAAGTCTCTCTGCATCTTGCCCGCGTTATAAACATCGATCGGCCTGTCTTCCAGGATGGCCCTTGTAAAAAGAAACAGGGCCATATCCGGTCTTCCCCAGGGGCCGTAAACGGTAAAGAACCTCAGCCCCGTGCAGGGAAGCTTGTAGAGACTCGCATACGCATGTGCCATCAGTTCATTGGCCTTCTTTGTGGCTGCATAAAGGCTCACGGGATGATCGACATTGTGATGAACGGAAAACGGCATCTCCGTATTGGCCCCATAAACTGAGCTTGACGAGGCGAAGACTAAATGTTCGCACTTCTGATGCCGGCACCCCTCGAGTATATTCAAAAAACCGGCAAGATTGCTCTCCAGATATGCATGGGGATTTACCAGGGAGTATCTGACTCCCGCCTGCGCCGCCATGTGGACGACAATCGCGGGCGCCTCTTTCTTGAAAAGAGAGGCCATGTTCTCCCTCTCCGTAATATCGATTTTGATAAAATGGAAATCATGGTTGTCCTGAAGGAGATTGAGACGCGCCTTCTTCAGATTGACATCATAGTAGTCATTCAAATTGTCCACGCCGATCACAGAATAGCCGGCCATGAGGAAACGTCTCGACAGATGGAATCCGATAAAACCGGCAGCGCCGGTAACAAGGATCTTTTTCATCTTCCTATCCTTTGAATTTTCCAATTTTTGATAATCATGCTTTATGATGCCTTTCCCGTCATGATCTCTTTGCAAGATTTCTAATCGTTTTTTCACAGGCATGGAGGGTTTTCTCTATGTCTTTATCTCCGTGAGCGAAAGAGAGGAAAGCAGCCTCAAACTGCGAAGGCGCAAAGTAGATTTTATTTGATAACATCTCCCTGAAGTAACGGGCATAGAGCGATGTGTCGCTTTTTGCTGCGGAGGTAAAATCGAAGACGTCATCTTCTGTAAAAAATAATGTAAACATGGAGCCCCATCGGTTGATACGGACGGGGATTTTTTTCTGAGCGAAGAGCTTCTGCAATTCCTCACACAGGAGGGCAGTCCGGCGGTCCAGTCTTAAGTAAGCTTCGGTGCTCTTTCTTAGAATATTAAGCGTAGCCAGTCCCGCAGACATGGCAAGAGGATTACCTGAAAGTGTGCCTGCCTGATAAACCGGACCCGATGGGGCCAGTTTCTCCATGACTGCCTTCCTGCCTCCGAAGGCCCCGACAGGAAGGCCTCCGCCGATGATCTTTCCCAGACACGTTAAGTCCGGTTCTATCCCGGCAAGGTTCTGGAATCCGCCATAGGTTGCCCTGAAGCCTGTAATGACCTCATCAAAGATAAGGAGTATTTTGTGCCTCCGGGTAATGTCTCTGAGGGTCTCCAAAAATCCTTTGCGAGGCAAGACAACACCCATGTTCCCCGCCACCGGTTCAACGATGACGCACGCCAGATCATCTTTATGGAGATAAACTGCGGAGATGGCGGCCTCAATATCATTATAGGGGAGCGTGATAGTAAGTTCGGCAAGCCTTCGAGGAACACCGGGACTCCCCGGGATACCCAGGGTCGCCACACCGGAGCCGGCCTTTACCAGCAATGAATCGGCGTGGCCATGATAACATCCCTCAAATTTGATTATTTTTTCCCGTCCCGTATACCCGCGGGCGAGCCTGATGGCGGTCATGGCGGCTTCCGTTCCGGAACTTACCATCCTCACCATGTCAATAGACGGCAAGGCATCAACGATAAGTTTTGCCATTTCCACTTCCAGTTCTGTAGGGGCGCCATAACTGGTTCCTTTTTCTGCCGCCTTTTGAATGGCGCGAACGACTTCAGGATGGCTGTGCCCCAGGATCATGGGTCCCCAGGAAGATACGTAATCTATATATTCCCTTCCTTCGACATCGTAGATCCTGGAACCGGAAGCCCTCTCGATAAAAATTGGCGTTGAATCAACAGATCTGAAGGCCCTGACGGGGCTGTTTACACCTCCAGGTATGTATTTGCTCGCCTTTCTAAAGAGAGATTTGGAAGATTTATTGGGCATCTGTGAAATACTCCATGCTGCTTTTTTTATACTCTTCCTCGCTGGTGAGGACTTTAAAGTCTTTGATCCCCGTCTTTTGCGAGAGTTTCTGAATTACACTTTCCTGATTCCCCTCCCCGAAATGAACCATCGTGAAGACGTTGTACTTCCCCGCGAAGGGCGGGGTTCTTTCGTAACAGTGTGTTACCTCTTTGAAGGATGCCAGGGTCTGTCCGGCAAATTCAATTCTTTCCTGCGGCACGGCCCAGATGACCATGGCATTGTGCGAAAAGCCTGCTTTCTGATGTCTCAGGATGGCTCCAAACTTCCGGATCACGCCCTTTGTCATGAGGCCGCGGACAGTTGCAAGAACTTCTTCTTCGGAAGTTCCTAACTTCTCTGCAATGTCTTTGAAGGGTCTTTTTTCGAGGTCGATGTCCTGCTGAATGAGTCTCGAAATTTTCTTTTCCGTTTCCGTTAACATGGCTTTTATCTTGTACCAGTATTCAGCACTTTATTCCAGAGGCAAGGAAGTCTTCGACCTGAGAGTCTTCTTTTCCGCCTGCATATGTTTGAGCTTCAGCGTCTTTTCCTTGGCCCGCTTTGAGCGGCGGCGCTTCTGCCGTCTTATCTTTTCAGCACGCTGCCTTTCCGCCTGCACCGCTCCCTGCTTAATCCTTTCGATCCTGTCCAGAAGCAATCGCCTTGCCGTAAAGCGGTTCAAAGCCTGAGATCGCGACTGCTGGCACTTAACGGACAGCCCCGATGGCATGTGCACGAGATGGACACAGGAAGACGTTTTGTTTACCTTCTGCCCGCCGGGACCTGACGACCGGACAAATGTTTCCTTTAAATCACCTTCGGAAACTCCGAGACGCTCCATGCGCTCGCTTAAGCCTTTTTCCTTTTCCGGGGAGACACTAAAGAGGCTCATAGGCTATATTAAATGCATAATTCAACCACATCACCGTCCTGAAGGACGTAATCACGCTGCACCATCTGACCATCGCGAACCGATTTGCCCCAGGCCCTGGCGTATTTCAATTTATTCACGAAGTCGTTGTGAACTTTGCCTGCGAGATCCGCCAGGGTGCTTCCCAAGGGGACTATAAACGGTGATTTCTTATCCGCCTCCTTGCCGGGAGGTTTGGTGTAAATCCGCATAATTCCCGAAAGTTCATAAAGTTTATCCAGGAACACCATGACGTTGTGTCCCGTGCGGGTCGAAACACCGATGCAGGGTAATTTGATGCCCGAGAGTTCCAAAAAGATGTCCAGGGTTTCTTTATCTTCAGGCCTGTCCATCTTGTTAATGACAACAAGCGTTTTCTTGATCCTGGGCGGTTTTCTTAAATCTGTAGGAATCGTGCATGCCTCGGAATAAATGTGGAATGAATGGAGGATATGAAGGGCATCCTCCAACTGCTGCATCGGGTCCGCGGTGAGGTCAAGCAGAATGACCAATATATCAGCGCGGCGGATCAGATCGGCAAAGGCAGGTTCCGTATAATCTTTCGTGAGGGGAGGGGTATCGATGAGCTGGAACTGGATGTTTTCATACTGGGCCATTCCCGGCGTCGGTTTATGTGTGGTGTGGGGAAAGGCTGCTACCTCCGGGGAGGCATTCGTTATCAATTTGACGAGGGAGGACTTGCCTGTATTTGGAGGACCGATAATAACGGTCTGGGCCGGCCCTTCCTTCTCAATGTCATAGGCCGTCTTCTGCCTGGAAACACCTTTCTTCTTCTGGGCCTGGTCTTTGAATTTTGAGATACGTTCACGCAGCATTGCCTTGAGCTTGTCTGTGCCCTTGTGTTTGGGCATGATGGCAAGCATCTCTTCCAATGCCTCGACTTTGTCTTCCGGTGTCTTTGCTTCCCGGAATCTCTGTTCCGCTTCAAAATACTGCGGGGGCAGATTGGCTGGCATGACCTTTTATCTCCTTCGAATCCGCTGCAACTGTGAACAAGTCTTTTCGTACTAAACTACGAAAGTCAAGTTGAATTTATTAAAAATCATGATATTCTAAATAGAAAAAAGGATTCAAGGATTCCAGGGTTCAAGTGGTGGAGAATTTATTCTCTGCATTTCACTCGAATCCTCGACCCCTTGACTCCTGTTATGTCCATAATACCGAGGTAGGTATATGTTCAGCGCCCATCTGATCAATGATCCCTTCGGCGACCCGGGGGTATATATAGAATTCAAGTATAAGCGCAGAGCGCTTCTTTTCGATCTGGGTGATCTTCACAATCTGAGCCCGAGAAAACTTCTTAAGATCACGCATATCTTCGTTTCTCATACCCACATGGATCACTTCATAGGATTTGATTATCTGCTCCGGGTATGTTTGGGCCGCGACTGCCATATCTCCATCTTCGGCCCTCCCGGCTTCCACCGTCAGATAGAAAATAAGATCAATGCCTATACCTGGAATCTTGTCGAAAACTACACGAATGATTTTGCCCTCCATGTTACGGAAGTGCATCCGGAGCATAAGTTAAGCAGAACGTACCACTGCCGGAAAGCCTTTGAACCTGAAATCCAGGATGCGAATGAAAACTTTTCCGGCACCCTCGTCGAGAATAGCTCCTTTGCCGTCAAAGGGGAATTCCTCGATCATAAAATTCCATGTCTGGCATACAGATTTGAAGAAAAGAGCCGCGTCAATATAAAGAAAAATGCCTTGCTGGAAATGGGACTACCAGTAGGCGCTTGGCTGATGGACTTAAAAGACCGGATTCTTCGCGGTGACCCCGACGATACGCCTGTACGCGTGTGGTGGAAAGAAGGTAAACAGGAAGTGGGAGAAAGGTTCATCCCTTTGGGCGAACTAAAAGCGACAATCGTGAAAATGACTCCGGGTCAGAAGATCGCCTATATTACGGACGCTGTCTATAATGAAGATAATGCCCGAAAGATTGTCGAATTGGCTTATGGTTCCGACTTGATGTTCATAGAAGCGATGTTCCTTCACGAAGATGCGGATAAAGCCGCCGAGAAGCATCATTTGACCGCGCGCCAGGCCGGTGCACTGGCACGCAGGGCGGGGGCGAAGAGAATTTCACTCTTCCATTTTTCGCCGAAATATAAAGGCATGGCGGATCTCCTGGTACAGGAGGCAATGGCTACTTTTAACGGCGGGGAGCCATAGGGATATCTGCGGCTGCACTTAAGAAGCAGGAATCCGATTTCTTGTTAAGTCCTTCCTGGAATCCACAATCCCAACTCGTACCTAAAAGTTCAAGACTTTAAATGGTAATCTGCGGTTATCGGCAACAATTCCATTTGACACAAAACCCGATTTAGTGTCTATTCCCATGCGTAGATATATTTATACGGTTTTGACTGAGAACCATCAACCAGTCATGGCCCGTTACTTGTTACCTTGTCCGACCTCACATATCATCTCATCACAAAGGGGGCAACCCTGTGAAAGATCAATCAAAGACAAAGCAGGTACTGATCCAGGAACTGGTTTCTCTTAGAAAGAGAATTGCAGAACTGGAGCAATCTGAATCAGAGCGCAAGCAGGCGGAGGAGGCGCAGCGGGAGAGCGAAGGGCGGCTGAGAGATATCACGTTCAGCATGGCCGATTGGGTGTGGGAGGTGGATGAGAATGGCGTCTATACCTACAGCTCGCAGAAGGGTTTTGACATTCTTGGGCGATCCCGTGAAGAGATTATCGGGAAGACACCGTTCGATTTCATGCCGCTGGATGAAGCAAGGAGAGTAGCAGCGATATTCTCTGAAATCGTGGCAAACAAGGCGCCCATAAAGGATCTGGAGAATTGGAATATCGGGAAGGGTGGCGAAAAAATCTGTCTCCTCACCAATGGTGTGCCTATACTGGACGAAGAAGGGAGGCTCAAAGGTTACCGAGGTGTAGATAAGGATATCACCGACCGTAAGCGAGCAGAAGAAGCGCGACGCGATAGCGAACTGAAATATCGGACCCTCGTCGAAGCTACCCATGATTTTGTCTTCATGGTGGACCGGAAGGGGTTGTTTACCTATGTGAACCCGAACTTTAGAAATATTACCGGCTATTCCCTTTCTGACCTCAATGGCCAGCCCTTCACATTCGTTATTGCCCCGGATGAAAAGGAAGCCGTCATAGACAGATTCAGGAAAGGCGTCAGGGTTGATGCATCTCTTCCCTATGAAACGGAATTAATTGATAAAGAGGGGAGGCGAGTTCCAGTCGAGTTTCTGACGTCCAATTTGTGCGACAGCACCGGTAATGTAACCGGCAGATTTGGTGTTGGCCGCGACATCACCAAGCGGAAAGAGGTCGAGGCCTTGCTGATGGAAAGCGAAAATAGATACCGTGAACTCAGTATTATCGATGACCTCACCCAGATTTACAATTCCAGGTATTTTTATCAACAGCTAAAAATGGAAATCGATCGAGTAGACCGCTATAAACAGCCCTTGACCCTTCTCCTTCTTGATCTTGACGATTTCAAGCAATTCAACGACACTTATGGTCATATCGAGGGAGATCAGGTCTTATCGCGACTCGGCCAGGTGGTCAAAAGATGCCTGCGCCAGACGGATTCGGCCTATCGCTATGGCGGCGAGGAATTTACCATCCTCCTGCCCATGACGACCAGCGGGGACGGCGCCGTTACTGCGGAAAGAATTAGAGCAGAATTAAAGAAAGAGAGTTTTTCCCCGGTGTCGGGTAAAGACGTGCATATGACCGTGAGCATCGGGCTTGCGCAATATAAGTCGCAGGAAGACATGAAGGCCTTTGTTCACCGGGTTGACCAGCTCATGTACCAGGCGAAGAAGAACGGAAAAGACAGGGTTTGTCCTGAATCATAGCGTCAAGAACAGTTCAAATGGTAATCCCTACTTCGATTCCAAACCAACAGTCGCTGCTTTGTAGGTCAAGTATCGATTGCTATTTGGTTGATTCTTAAGCCGCATAAGGCAGCTCTGTCCTGTTCTGCAATGACAGCATATGAAGCTCAAAGAAAGTTTCCGGCCAGTCTCGGCAGGCTTCCGGCTTAGATCCTTTTTATCTGGAAGCCCTCGAGCTTAATGGCTACCGAACGCTGGAGAAGCTCGAAGGATATGACGAAGAGTTCTTTGCTATAGTCTGTGCTGACAACTACTCCTTCAATGCCAGCGAAAGGTCCATCAGTGATCATGGCCGGTTCTCCGACCTTTGGGTACTGGATTTGGTGAACTTCCACTTTTGACTGGATTATTCGCTGGATGGCTTCTATCTTGGCATCAGGAACCGCTATCGGTTCGGCCCCTTTCGGGTTTCCGAGTATCCGGACGACGCCAAAGGTTTTGAGAACATTCAACTTCGTCTGGTTGTCCAGGGAGAAAAGCTCCACGAAAAGGTAACCCGGGAACATGGGGATTTCGATTTTCTTTCGCCTGTCCTTCCGGCGGCTCCACATCTCTATCTTGGGTAGAAAGACATGGATCGATTTCTGGACGAGGCCTATATACACCCGGTCTTCATGGCGGCTCCGAGTATGAACAGCGTACCAAGGCATAATGGATTCCTAAACAAATCTCTTATTTCATCGTCTCCCGTTTGGGGTTTTTTCATATACAATAATCACGCAATTTTTTCAATG
The DNA here is from genome assembly GCA_903893135.1 of uncultured Syntrophaceae bacterium. Classification (GTDB taxonomy): domain Bacteria; phylum Desulfobacterota; class Syntrophia; order Syntrophales; family UBA2185; genus Fen-1135. The sequence goes on from CAITLA010000180.1 coordinate 11,624, forward strand.
GTGAAATCGTGCTGAAACTAAATATTACAGGTATCGCACTTTCCCTTGGCGAGGGAGAAGAAATATTGAAAGATAAAGTTGCATCGATTCTTCATATTCCGGATGAAGATATTTCGTCAATCACTGTGGTCAGAAAATCAATCGATGCAAGGAGAAGAAAACCGCCTCGCTTCATTTATTCTGTGGATCTATCGGTGCCGGATGGCGTCGACTTGACCGGTAAAGAGGGTGTAAAGATAGAGGTGCTCGAGGAGGACAAAAAACCGCTCCGTTTGCCGGTAAAGACAAGGACAGGCAAAAGACCCGTCATTGTTGGATGTGGACCCGCCGGCATCTTCGCAGCCCTCACCCTGGCGGAGAGGGGAATTCCTGTACTTCTCCTCGAAAGGGGGAAAAGCGCCCCCGAGCGCATAGCCGATGTCCAGGCTTTCTGGGAGAAGGGGATCATAAATACGGAAAGTCATGTCCATTTCGGGGAAGGCGGAGCGGGCACATTTTCTGACGGGAAGCTCACGAGCCGTCTTAAGAACCCATTTACGGCATGGATCAAGACAAGGCTTGTCGATGCAGGCGCTCCATCTGAAATTCTGACTGATGCAAAGCCGCACGTAGGGACCGACAGGCTGCGGGAAGTGGTGATCAACCTCAGAAAGAGACTTATAGAACTGGGCTGTGAAGTTCGTTTCGAAGCTAAGGTCACAGATTTTTTGATTCACCGCCGGAGGCTGGAGGGAGTTGTTGTCAGAGGCAGTGAAGAGATAAAAACGGATCACCTGATTCTTGCTGCGGGTCAGAGCGCGGAAGACACTTATGGCAGGTTGCACGAACTGGGTGTGCATCTGGAGCCGAAGCCCTTTGCCATCGGCTTCCGGGTAGAACATCCCCAGGAATTAATCGATGCAATCCAGTACGGCAAGTGGCGCGGGCATCCGGACCTGCCGCCTGCGGACTATTTTCTTACGGCCAGCCTCCCTCAGATGAAGCGGTCCGTCTATACGTTTTGCATCTGCCCCGGCGGATCAGTTATCGGTTGCAGTTCTGAGGAAAGGACAATTGTCACCAATGGCATGAGCCGCTACCAGAGAGGAAGTCCGTATGCCAACAGCGCTGTCGTAGTTGCCGTTCAGCGCGAGGATTTCGAGGATACCGCACGCCATCCCCTTTCGGGCCTTGTTTTTCGGAGGCAATGGGAAGAGAAGGCCTTTGTCCTGGGTGGAGAAAATTATTTCGCCCCCGCGCAGGGCTTAGTGGATTTTATGAAAGACTCTGAGGGGACGGCTGTCAATCGAACGAGCTTTGCCCCCGGAGTGAAGCCGGCAATGTTGCGTGATGCCCTGCCTCTATTTGCTGTTGAGGCATTGAAGCAGGGAATCACGGAGTTTGAGAGGAAGATGCGGGGATTCATCACAGAGGAAGCGACGCTGATCGGCGTTGAAACCAGGACATCGTCGCCGGTGAGGATATTGAGAGGCGCAGACAGTCAGAGTGTCAATGTGGCCGGGCTCTATCCCTGCGGCGAAGGCGCCGGGTATGCAGGTGGAATCATCAGCTCCGCCCTGGATGGAATCAAGGCTGCAGAGAAGATTGCCCCTTGAAGATATTCATTGTTTCTCAAAGGGGGTGTTTATGATTGTGAGATTTGCATTCATATGCCGCGTGTGATAACTTCTCAGTCCAGGCAAGTCCAGGCACCAAAGACCCAAGGAAATGGAATATGAAAAGGATAACGCGTTTTTTTATCATGATTGCCATGCTGATAGCTGCCTCGTCCTTCGTCATTGATGCTGCAGCACAGGATAAAAGCTTCACCAGTCCCACTATAGGAGCGGGATTTGTATTGATTCCGGGAGGGACGTTCATGATGGGAGCTGCCGCAGAGCACCAGGTTGTCATCAGCAAACCCTATTATATGCAGGTGACGGAGGTGACTCAAGGGCAGTGGCAGAAGGTTATGGCAAGCAATCCCTCAATGTTCAAAGCCTGCGGTGATGACTGCCCCGTGGAAAATATTTCCTGGGTTGATGTTCAGGAATTCATCAGGCGCATCAACCAGAAAGAGGGAGTAAACAAATATCGCCTCCCCAGTGAGGCCGAGTGGGAGTTTGCCTGCCGGGCCGGCTCCGTAACGAAAGACGCACCTGGCGGCAAGGAAGATGAATTCGGAGACTATGCCTGGTATGATGCAAATTCAGATAGAAAGACACATTCTGTGGCCACGAAAAAGCCCAATGCCTGGGGTCTTTATGACATGCACGGCAATGTCTCGGAATGGTGTCAGGACTGGTACGATGATTATCCGGAGGCCGTGGCGATAGACCCGAAAGGGCCGTCATCCGGGCAGCACAAGGTCTTGCGGGGCGGCTCATGGCTCGGCAGCACGGCAACGCTGAGTTCCAACTTTCGCGGCGAGGACTATGCGGTCGTGAGGTGCAATGACATAGGATTTCGCCTTGTCAGAGATCTCTAACCCTGACCCCTGACTCTCAACTCGTTTTCTTGAAGAGAGTCTTATCTACGCCGCAAACCGGGCATCTCCAGCTATCTGGCAGTTTCTCAAACTGTGTTCCGGCCGGAATGCCCTGTGAAGGGTCTCCCTTTGCGGGGTCATAAATATAACCGCAGATTTCGCATATATACTTGGACATGCCATCAGCGTCCTTTTCTGACTGCGCTCTCGCTTTTCCCGGAAGACCCGAAAGTATGAAAGAAAAAAGCCCGAAGACGGTCGCGGCTGTTGATTTTATGAACTGGCGGCGATTCAGGGTGCCCCATATGTTTTTCATGGTGTTTCCTCCATTGGTCTTGCATGAGAAGATTGTTGGAAAAGGCGCAACTTATGCACGAATCACTTGATGATCAAGTCTCTTGCCTGTCCCACCACATCCCTGTATTTTACATGAATCATGGATCTATCGTATTCCCACATATCGCTTAGCATTGCGTCCATCTCGTCCTTTGTGAAATATTGTAAACAAGGGATGAAAAAATATTTGTCCTCAAGCTCAATGTGTTTTCTATAAAGTACTGTGATCGCTTTCAGGCTGTTCAGGATATCGCTGCCGGCATTTTCGTCCCCTTTTACGTATATTTCCCCGGCCTGTGCCAGCTTCGCTATCATTTTCCTCGCCTGAACGTGTTCATCGATGAGTCTGTTCAACATTTTCCTGTGATCGTCTGAAAGGTTCTTTTTGGCCAATCGAGCAAAGAGGATATCCTCTTCTTTCCCGTGGTGCGTCCTGTCTCCGTATATCCTGAAGAAATCGCACACCATGTCGACGAAAGCGGGATTTACTTTTTTACTTGCCTGTGTGGAAGCCACATAATCCTCCATTACACCAACCATACGCTCGATGAGACGGTGTTCGATCATGAGGGGCGCGATCGGTTTCATCGGTCCCCTCACTTTTTTCGCCCCGAGCGGCAGAGAAATAAAGACAAGAATTGCTGCCAGGCCTGCAACCATGTATATTTTTTTCATTTCCTTACCTCCTTTTTCGTCAGCAACATATGGGAGCAATAAAAAAATCGAGACAGTTAATATCCGCTCATCGGCCGCGCTGTATGCGGTGAATATTGGCAAGTGCAAGAGTGACAAATAGAAACATGATGAGCGCCATGGCACTGTAAGAAGAGACGCCTCGGAACTGCAGGAAACCGACGGCAAGGCTGCTCAGTGCGGAACTGCCGAGCTGGAAAAACCCGATTAGTGCAGCAGCAGCTCCTGCTCTTTCGACATAACAGCCCAACGCCTCTTTCGTGGCTATGGGGAAAATTATACCAAAACCGACGGCAAACAGAAAGGTCATTCCCAAAACCGTTTCAACTGTGACCATCTCCCTGGGCATGCAAAACATCCCCAGAGCTCCCGCCAGCAGAATAACCTCTCCCGCATGGAATATCCGACGGGACGATCGATTGCGAACTATGTATCCCGCACCAAGGTTGCCCATGATAAAGCCTGTCGCAGCTATCAAGGTGATCAGGCCGTAGGAAGAAGGGCTCAGGCGAAAACCACTGATGAAGATGAAGGGCGAGGCAGTGTAGTAAGCCCCTAAACCTCCAAAGCATGCACCGAGAAGGAGAACGTATCCCATGTAAATCCGGTTTCCAAGGAATTCCCTATAGGTCTTAAAGACAGAAATAACCGGGATACGGCGGGAGGAGGGGGAGGGGAGGGTTTCCGTAAGCAGGGAGAAATTAAGCAGCCAGACGACTGCGTTAAAGATCAGTAGTGACCAGAAGGTCCACTGCCATCTTAAATATTCAGTAATAATACCGCCAATGAAAGGAGCCACTGCCGGGGTTATCGACATGGCAGCCCCCAGCCAGCCCATGAGAATCACCGTGCGATCCTCGGAAGATGTATCCTGGATCATGGCCTTGCCTACTATGGGGGCCACACCGGCGCCGAAGGCCTGGAGAGTTCTTCCTGCCAGCAGCATGGTGATGTCAGTAGCCATGGCGCAGAGCAGCGTGCCCATACCGTACACTTCCAAACCCCGGAGAATCATGAAACGCCTTCCCAGGGCATCCGAGAACGGGCCGGAGAATAGGTTGAAAAAGGCAAATCCGGCGAAATATACGGTGAGGGTCAAGGCCATCCAGGCAGGAGGAATGTTGAGGTCAGAGCCGATCCCCGGTATTGCGGGCAGGTAGAGACTTACCCCTAATTGCCCTACTGCGATGGAGGCGGCAATCAGAAGGACAAAGCCGCCGTTGCTTCTGGACAGAGACATATTCTATGGGGTCCTCTTGATGGATACCGTGTATTCTCCGATGCCATATAGCGCCGGCCCCGCTTCAATCTGCGGCTCACATTTGCCGTGTCTCGCATAATCTGATGGTTTTACACAGAGCCGGGTCACGTCGTCACCGGATACCATCTTATCCTGCCGGTCAACCAGTTCGGTATCCCGATCCGATCCTTTGCGGCATCGTAATAGTATGCACTCCCTTTGAAGGGATCGAACACCTGAATGATGGGGAACTCTATTACCTTCGTGTTCTGGAGCGCCATGCCGTTCATCACAGCCGTGTTTTTCACGATCTCCCAGCAGGCGGCCGCATTCACCATGGAAACGAATATCTTGCAGTTCCGCGGAGGAATCTCCCCACTCCGTACCTTCTGCAGCGTTTCGGGATAGAGCTTTTCTGTCCTCCCCGGGAACATGTAGATTTTCATGTACATGGGCAGGAGAGCCTGGTAATCG
>CAITLA010000181.1 GCA_903893135.1 uncultured Syntrophaceae bacterium
ATTATATAGCCAAAATAATGCGACGATGGCGATCAGGCTTTCGCCAACAAATCGGCCCGTCACATATACTAAAATGATGTTGAACAATATCAGGAAACCGAGGGAAATCATTATGTACGTTGAATGTTTTTCCGAGACGAACCGGCTCTGCTGGCTGAGGAAAAGAATCCCGACGAGAATAACAATCGGTGTGTCATATATGATATAACCCGTCGCGCCATATGACTTGGTGTTCAATACAAGGTATAAGATAATTACCATGTAAACGATGCCTCTCATTTTCATGACTGCTGCTTTCCACTCGCCGAACGTTTGAGCGTCAACTCCGGGAAAATCGGATGCGATAAGATTTTTAAATTTTTTCATCTCAGTCCTCTTCTTGATGGATATTTCTCATCAAGGATAAATTCGTTTTTTCGTAAAACGGGCTCTTCAGATATATAATCTGTAAATTGTTTCGCGTAATCTGCATCTTTCCGGGAAATTTATCAAGTGCAGAATTCCGTCAACAAAAAGTCGCAGGGAAATATCTATCGACAACCTCTTCCACCTCTTTGAGCCATGTTGTCCGCTGCTTTAGTGTGCTTGTAACAATAACGCCGAACATCCTGCGATGGAAATTCTTCACGCCACAGAGGCCGAATATACAGTTGTTCCAAAGAGTCTCCAGGGGATCGCCGAATACTTTCATCTCCCTTTCCTCTGGTGTGTTTGACGTATTGAATACAATGGCGACACTCGCTTTCAGTAATCCCCTGGGAATACCTTCGCCGCCGTCACCTTCCTGAAACTCATAGGCCACTCCGGGCCTGAATACCCTATCAATCCATCCTTTCATAATTGCCGGCGGCTGTCCCCACCAGTTGGGATGAACTATTACAAATCCTTCTGCAGAGGCTGCCTCGGCGCAATGTGTTTCGATAGCTGATGCCAGTGAAGCACCCAGAGGGATCTCCTCTTCCGGCAGCACTGGATCAAACCTTTCCTCATAGAGGTCGTGAAAAACTACTTCATGCCCATTTCTTCGTAACTTTCGCGCGGCCGTCTCAGCAATAGCCCGATTGAAACTCTTTATATTAGGATGCGCGACAATTACCAGCACCTTCATTAATCTTACCCTTTTAAGTTTGAAATAATGCGATTCTTGTAGACCTCGTGCTGAATCACAGAACCACGACGGACATGAGGTCTATGCCCTCGTTAATTGCCGGTACTTTATCCGGTGCGGCTGATCGGCTGCAGTGCCGAGGCGCATTTTTCTGTCCGCTTCATATTCCGAGTAGTTCCCGTCAAACCAGACCGTCTTACTGTCACCCTCGAAGGCGAGGATGTGGGTGGCGATGCGGTCGAGGAACCAGCGGTCATGACTGATCACAACGGCGCAGCCGGCAAAGTTTTCCAGCGCTTCCTCCAGCGCCCTCAAGGTATTCACATCAAGATCATTTGTTGGTTCGTCCAGGAGGATCACATTGGCCCTTTCCTTCAGCATCCGGGCCAGATGGACCCGGTTTCTCTCGCCTCCGGAAAGCATGCCGACTTTTTTCTGCTGGTCCGTACCGGAAAAATTGAAACGTCCGACGTAGGCACGGGAGTTGACCTTGAGGTTGCCCAGTTCTATTTGTTCCTGGCCGTCAGAGATTACTTCCCAGATGTTTTTGCCCGGATCGAGATCATCACGGCTCTGATCCACATATGAAAGCTTGACCGTTTCCCCAATTCTGATCGTGCCGGAGTCCGGTTTTTCCTGGCCTGTAATCATTCTAAACAGAGTCGTTTTCCCCGCCCCGTTAGGGCCGATTACACCGACAATCCCACCGGGAGGGAGGGAAAAAGACATCCCGTCTATAAGAAGACGGTCACCGTATGCCTTGCCCACGCCGTCTGCCTCAATAACTACTTGACCCAGTCGTGGCCCTGGCGGGATATATATTTGCAGGTCTCTCGCATGTTTCTCACCCTCCTCCTTCAAGAGCGCCTCGTAGGAACTGATGCGGGCCTTGGACTTCGCATGCCTTCCCTTCGGTGACATACGTATCCATTCCAGTTCGCGCTGTAATGTCCGCTGGCGCTCGGTTTCTTTTTTTTCCTCCACTTCCAGGCGTTTCTGTTTCTGTTCCAGCCACGATGAATAGTTGCCCTGCCAGGGAATCCCCTGCCCGCGATCCAGCTCCAGGATCCAGCCAGCCACATTATCGAGGAAATACCTGTCGTGAGTCACGGCAATGACGGTGCCGTGGTAGCGCTGCAGGTGGTGCTCCAGCCATGCGACCGTTTCGACATCGAGATGGTTCGTCGGTTCATCGAGAAGAAGTATGTCCGGTTTCTGGAGCAGCAGCCTGCAGAGGGCCACACGCCGCCTCTCTCCGCCGGAAAGAACTTTCACGGGAGTATCTCCTGGTGGGCAGCGAAGGGCATCCATGGCCATTTCCAGCCTGGCATCCAGATCCCAGGCATCGAGGGCGTCGAGTTTCTCCTGAACATCTCCCTGACGTTCGATGAGTTTGTTCATCTCCTCATCAGACATGGGTTCGCTAAATTGCTCGGTAATCATGTTGAATTCATTTAGGAGAGCAACAGTTCCCTGCACGCCCTCCTCGACGATCGCCCGCGCAGTTGTGGTCTCGTCCAGGCTTGGCTCCTGTTCGAGAAACCCTACGGTGTGGCCCGGGGACAGGATCGTCTTCCCGTTGAAGTCCTGGTCAACTCCCGCAAGTATGCGCAAGAGAGAGCTCTTGCCGGAACCGTTAAGACCAAGGACACCTATCTTGGCGCCGTAGAAATAGGAGAGATAGATGTCCTTCAGCACTGGTTTCTTGTCATAATACTTGCTTACCCCGATCATGGAATAAATTACTTTAGTCGTTTCATTGGACATGGGGCCAGACAATCTCCTTCCATCATCAACGAAATTTCCCTCCACCCATTTTCTAAACGGGGCGGCTTAAGTTATTGCCCGTCATCCGGGGTGGCAAGATAACGGTCAATCATCGCGGCCGTGTGTGTAACGAGATCACTAAAATCTTTTCCTCTCTCATTATCTTCTATCATGAACGGAATGGCTTGCACTTCGGCCGAAAAAACCTCCTGCAACAATCTTACTGTATCGCGTTTCCTCTGTTCAACTTTTTCCGGCGTGCTGTAGCTGTTCCCTTTCTGTTCGTTATATCCAAAATCATCGATAAGCAAGACGTGCCTGACTCCGCCCATGTTGAGACCATTTTTCAGAATTTCCCAGAACCGGAGATCGTCCTTATGGAACCCGAGGTCCGCGGAATTGGCCACGATGACTGATGTACTGCCGGTGGTGGACATGGCTACTCTTGCCGGCACCGCCTGGATATGCAATTCCTTCAGAAATTGTAATATGTAATCTGTCGCTTCGGCATAATGATCCGTAGCAATGATGGCTCTGACGGAAGGATGCCTATTAAACTTATCCAAGACGGGCTGCCAGCGGCCATCGATCCGGGAATGGCTTAAGTAGCTATCTGCAAATAAAGATGCCGCATCAGAAATCTTCACGCAGGAGACGATGGACATATTCTGATAGAGAATAGCGCTTATCCTATCCTCCATAACTTTCTTGTATCCTGCTTGCGTCGTGCTCCCCTCCACCCAGGTGGGATTGACGATCTGTTCCCAGAATATGCTGGGGCTCGTGACCCCCAGGTCCATCAAACCGCTCTCTTTGAGTTGTTTCATTAAATAGTCGGGCCGGCCGAATAACGTGGATTCCAGACTGAGCGTTCCCGAGTAGTCGAAGATGATCAGCTTTCTTGGAAGCATGTAAACGTCCCCTATGCCACCCGCTTCTTTAAGGCCGCCTGGATGATGTCATTAATTTCGCGGGAAGCGCGCAAAGGATCGGGGGCCGCACAGATGGCGGAGACAACAGCAATACAGTCGGCTCCGGCCATGACCGCCTCTTTGGCATTGGATGCATTCAGGCCACCGATTGCAACCAGCGGGTGACGTGAATAGGCCTTGATTCTCGCGAGTCCTTCCAGTCCCCAGTTCCCTTTCGTGTCGGTCTTGGTGGGTGTCTCAAAAACGGGGCTGACACCGAGGTAATTGACATCGACTTCCTCTGCCTCTACCACGTCATCCCATGTTTCTACGGAGATGCCGATAATGGCCTTGGTCCCCATGAGTCTCCGGGCTTCGGCGTAAGGCATGTCGTCCTGCCCGATATGGACTCCATCGGCCCCACTGGCAAGTGCCACGTCAATGCGGTCATTTATGATGAGAGGCACACGGAATCTGGCCGTCAGGGCCTTCATCTTCCGCGCCTCTTCCACGAAAAAACGGGTGGATACATCTTTTTCACGGAGCTGTATGCAGCCTGCTCCGCCCAGGAGGGACTGGTGCGCCACACCTTCAAGTGATCGGTTGCCGCATAATCCGCGGTCTGTAACCAGGTATAATCCGTGCACGATCAACCTTCTATCTTGAGGTAATGTTTTATATCCTTTTCTGACAACCCGTAGAGGGCATCGAGAAAGCGCACCTGAAGCATTCCCGGACCCGCCGCGTTTTTTACAGCGATTTCTCCGGCTATGCCCATAACCGCCATTGCCTGAACTGCCGCCTCGGCATACGCGCGGTTGACGGCAGCGAAGGCCCCGCATATTGCCGTCGCAATGCATCCCATACCGGTAACTTTCGTCATCATGGGGTGACCGTTCATGACCTTGGTGACATCGTCTCCGTAAAGAATATAGTCCGTTTCTCCGCTGACACAGACCACACTTCCATAAGTCTTGTTTAACTGGCGGGCTATGTCCACTGCGGAATGTGAGGAGGCCGTGCTCTCTACTCCTTTTGTCTTTGCGTCTTCCTCCATGAGGGCCATAATTTCCGAGGCGTTGCCCCTGATGATAGCCGGCGGCACTTCCTGTATCAGCTCTCTTGCCGTACTGGTGCGGTATGCCGTTGCCCCCGCGCCAACAGGGTCCAGGATGATGGGGATGTTCATTTTCTTAGCCTGGTCAACAGCCAGAAGCATTGCTCGTATCCAGTGCGGGCTCAGGGTTCCGATATTGATGACCAGAGCGCCGGCTATGTTAACCATTTCCTCCACTTCCTCTTCCGCGTGGGCCATTACCGGCGAGGCCCCGATGGCCAACAGTGCGTTCGCGGAGTTGTTCATGACAACATAATTGGTAATATTGTGGATCACCGGCGAATTTTCTCTGATCTCCTTGACTGATGACCAGATACTGGATGCAGAAACCTTCATATAGAAACTCTCCTTGTCTCCGTAAAATCCGTTTTTATGTTACGTCGTGTCCCCCGTCACATCAATAGTATCATATTTTGAAATGTATCATATACGGTTATAACGCCGGTGATGATGTGCTGAAGTATGTGGCAACTCAATTGCTGTCCATGACTCGTGTAAGCGATGTTGTCACAAGATTTGCGGGCGATGAGTTCATCGTCCTTCTTCCCAATACACCCATCGATGAAGCCTCTGAATTCGCAATTTGCCTGCAGATCTTTTTTATCAATCACCCCATGGACTTTGAAGGCGCCCCGATCCGGATCTCCGTAAGCTGTGGATTATCGCACATGGAAGATGGTGCTTATGATGCCATGTCGCTCCTGAAGAAGGCGGATAAGATGCTTTACAGAGCGAAGATGGAAAAAAATACAAGATATTCCTATCTATAAATCCGTTAACTCTTGCCGCCAAGCTTTTCCCGCAACTGTTCGATAAGTTTTGTGGCGGAGGAAGGCTCCTTCAGCCTCACGGCGCCGATGATGTAACGGCCTGACTGCTCCACGATAACCCCCCCATACAAGGGATCGACAGCCTCAATGGAGACGTAATCCGGCTTCTCTTGCAGACGAATGTCTTTCCCTTCCGCCTCAAGATAAGAACGGTAGCGATCAAAGGCCTCTCTCGCAGCAGAGACGGAACCTTCAGTCACCAGGAATACCTGCACACGTTCGCCTGGGAGAAGTGCATCGGCTATGATGCCCCGACGGAAAAAGGCATAGCCGAGGAGGCTCTTAGCTATATACCGCTCCGTCTTCGGTACAATACCCGGTATTTTCAGGGCCTCAAGCTCTCCGGCGGGGCTCGCATTGAAAGGAAGTTTTTTAGATACAGACCGAGCGCATGCAAGAAATACATCCTGTCCCAGACTGGTCGCGCCCGTAACTTGAAGCCTCACAAAATACCTGCCCTGGTAGAACATCAACTGGGACGAAGACACAAATCCTTCGGCGCCTACTGTAACACTCGCGTCATCCGCCTTTCGGTAGTTGGAGTAAATTCCAAAGGCATCGAGCAGGGAGGCCATTCTGTATACATCGGCCACGATCCATACTTCCGAATTATTTCTGTTCATATACGTGGCCGTGGCGAGCATATCGAACCCGTAAGGAAAATAAAGCTCCGCTTCGCCGTTGATATGATCGAACAGCGTGTCTTTGTCGAAGAGGGCTGCCTTGTCCTTCAGCTCCCAGCCTTGGGCACAGCCGCGCACAGGCAGAAGATTTTCCATAGACCCGTCCGCAGCAAAGACCGGAATCGATGCATGGATGGTCAGCAAAAGAATGCATATGATGATTGAAGATACCACTCCAGAGCGATTCATTGATATGCCCCCTGCCCGGCTAAATACCGTGCATTATTCCCTTAAGCCAGTAATCTCCTCGCCCTATCCATCTTCTTTGCAATGTCAAGTCCGTTCACGCACCTGGCCACACAATCCGGACAGTCGAGGCACGCGGATGCAGAGATGGATGCGGGAATCTCAACGTATGTGGACCGTGCGAGTCCGGATTCCTTGTATCCCTCTTTGTACATGAGGCAGCGATTGATCGTACTGATCGCTACACCCTTAGGGCAGGTACTTTCACATTCTCCGCAAAGATGGCAGTAGTAATCTTTCACAGCGGCGCCGTAACGCTTCAGGATAAGTTTGTCGAGGTAACCGAATTTCATCCCCATCACCGCAATGTCTTCCCGGAGCTCCGCCATATCTCTCATGCCGGGAATGGCCGCCGTGATATGCGTATTCTGAAGAGCCCACTTTAAGGCTGCCTGGTGGGGACTGACGGGACCCAGCGCGCCGGTTTCGTAACCCCCTGCCTGCGTCTTCATAGCAATAATCCCTATGTTCGCCTGGGCGGCCCTTGCTATCGCTTCCTTCACATCCGCGCCGCTCTTGAAGTTGTAGCCTACGAGAGCCGTGTCGAAGAACCTGTCGCGATCATCCACGAGGGCATTGAGGACCTCCGCCTGACCCTTATGTGACGTAATACCGAAGAATCGGACCTTGCCCTGCTCTTTCAGTTTTGTGAAGGCCTCTCGCGTCTCCGGAATCAATATGCGGTCTTTGTTTTCACCGGTAAGATTATGGAGCTGGATGACATCGACATAATCGGTTTCAAGCGCCCTGAGGCTCGTCTCAACATCTTTAAAGATGGCCTCTTTTGTATGCGAGTCAGGTTTCGTCTTCGTCGCCACATATATCTTGTCACGTCTGCCTTTCAATGCCTTCGCTACTATCTCCTCATTCTTGCCGCCCATGTAACGTCGCGCCGTATCTACATAGTTCACACCGTGATCAAAGGCGACCTTCATTACCTCCGCTTCCGGCGTCAGCATCGCTCCGAAGCTTACGATCGTGATCTTCATGCCAGTTCTGCCGAGGGTTCTATATACAGGCGCGGGAAAGACGAAGGATTCCGCCGATGCATATTCTATGGCATTGGCCAAGCCTTCCCACACGATTAAAGCCGATGTTGTTCCTGCCACACCAACTTTAAGGAAATCTCGCCTGTTTATTCCCGAATATCCTTTTTCTTTGTACATAACGTCCTCCATGTTACCCAGTAGTGATTATCCGTTACCCTTGTATGCCCTGAGCACACGCAGTATTTCTCCGATATCAGGAAGCTCCCTGATGGGATAGACCTTGACGAAGATGATTTTCCCCGTCTCATTGACAATCACATTGGCTCTTTCCGAAAATCCCTCCGCCCGGAGAAGGCCCATGGACTTCGCAACACCTCCGTGAGGCCAGAAATCCGCCAGAAGTCTTGTGTTCTTGATTCTCAGGCTTTTCGCCCAGGCCGCTTTGGAGGGCACACTGTCCACACTCAGACCCACAGCCACAGTATTGAGTTTATCGAAGGACCTCTTGTTCTTTTCCAGAGACTGCATCTGCTTGGCACATACAGGCGTCCAGGCCAGAGGATGAAATGACAAGAGCACATTTTTCCCTCTGTACTCCGACAGGTGGAAATCCTGACCGTTCTGATCTTTCAAGTAAAAGTCCTTCACTTTTTTACCTTGTTGCACCCTTTTATTGTCCGCCATAGGGAACCTCCATTCTCTGTATGTTTCAAAAAAAATGCTTATTTCGTAACGTAAATAATCATGAGCAAGATACCGATTTAGATGGATAGGATTTGGTATTAATTGTGACATAAATTAACTTGCAATGTAAAGAACAGTTTGAGATGGGTCACTCATAACTCCGTCGCGAAAGTAAATATCTTCGGACTAACTAAAATCTTCTGCATAAGGCATATTACCGTTAGGCATTTACCCGCTTGCCCTTTCAAACTTTGTGTCTTGCATTCACTGCCGGCTTCGGGGTTTTGGGGGAGGCACATAGGGGCTATCCAGATATTTCCTTGCCTCCACCTGAGCAAAGCCTTCCCCGCCTGGCTCTGCCATTGCCCTGTTATAGTACTCTTCCGCCTGTTCCCTTTTATTGAGAGCGTCATGTATCATCCCCAGACGCACGAGAGCCCAAGCGCGAACCCGGGCATTATAGGGAGCCCTGTCCCTTAGCGTATCCTCAAGATATGCAGAAGCCTTTGCATATTCTCCCTCGTTGAAAAAAATTCTTCCCATTAACTGATTGAGACGCGGCTGGAGTTGGGGAACAAAGGGGGGGGTGCCTGCTTGAATTCCCTTTTCAATCTCACGGGCTGTGGCGACAGCCTCCTGGAATTGGTGGAGCTCGGAGAGGGCATTGGCCAAGACAAATGAAAAATTATAATTGCGGGGAAACCTTTTCCTTAACTCGCGGGCAATGGGAAGGGCCCTGGCAGGTTGTTTTTCAAAGTTCACATACACCGACGCGAGTTCAGACTGCGCAAGTTCTTTGAGAAGATCGCCCTTCTGCGCCGCCAATTCCAGCTCCTGAAGCCCTTTTTTACTGTCCCCGGAGGCGATGAGCAGGGAAGAAAAAAAACGGGCCAGGGGGGGGAGGTGATCGAGATGGTAATGGAGCAGGCCCATGAGAAAATACGTGTCATAATTTTGTGGATCTTCTTCCTTTGCTTTTTCTAAATAATCCCAGATATTCGATGTTTCCTGCGCTACGATGCGATACTGTTTTTGCCCGATGGCCCAACGGACCTTGATAATCTTCGCCAGGGCCATGGCAAAGTATGCCTGACCATCATTAGGATTCTTCTCAATCCTGCTCAGGCCCCTGGCCATGGCTTCGCTGACGTAACGAAGCATGGACTCCTGATATTTCTCCCGCTCCTTCTGATCGAGGCTAATCTCATAAAAGAACAATTTCTCCAGAGCAGAAAAAGCATAGCCAGCCGGGTTTTCCTGATCCAGGTCCACAGCTTTCTGCAGATGGATGCCCGCGCTCTGCGGTTCCAGGTTGAAAACTTTTTCAATTCCCTGTCTGAGATAGGAATGGAGCTGGTTCGGCCTCAATTGGGCTGCTG
>CAITLA010000182.1 GCA_903893135.1 uncultured Syntrophaceae bacterium
CGACCTTGATCTTGAATTTGTACGGAAACATGGGGCGGTGGATCTCGTCCTGGTAGCTCATGGTGATGTTGTAGCATGTATCGAGGCTGTCGATGCAGGCCCACTCACAGCGCCCCGGTCCCACGCAGGCGCTGGGCGTCCGCAAGGCCGAGCCGGAGCCGCCGAGGTCAAAGCCCTTTGCCGAGAGATCGTCGAAGCAGTCCTGGAGGTGATCCGTCGTGGTCCCCAGGAGAATGATATCGCCGGTGGAACCGTGCATGTTCGTCAAACCGCTGCCGTGTTTGTCCCACACGTCACAGAGATTGCGCAGCGCCTCGGTCTTGTAGAACCACCCCGTCGGGTGATTTACCCGCAGGGTGTGAAACGCCTGTACGTTAGGAAACTCCTCCGGGCGGTCCGAGTACCGGCCTATGACGCCGGCCCCGTAACCCTTGACGCCGACGATTCCACCGTGCTTCCAGTGACCGATTTTTTCTTTATAGGAAAGCTCCAGTTGCCGCAGAAGATCCTTAGCCATAGGCTTCTTCTTGGCAGCCTGCTTAATGTCGTCAATGAAGCTTGGCCATTTTCCCCCCTCCAACTGGTCCAGAAGGGGTGTATCTGATTTCGCCATGATGATGTTACCTCCTTGTCTTAGATCATCCTATTTTCATCCAGTAATCTTTGAAGACCACTGCGGAAAGTACGATGCCCAGCGGGACATTGATAATGACCCCGATGGTGAAGGCCCAGAAGGGCTTCAATCCGAAGTGCGCCAACTCCGCAAAACGGGTCGAGAGGCCGATGCACAGGAAGCAGAACACGAAGGCCCAGGAACGGAGCTTCTTGATCGGCGAGATCACGTTAGGGTTCAATACCCTGTCAAACCAGTTCGAACTGGCAGAAAGTTGATTGAGGACGATCACCTGTTCCGGCGTGGCATTGGCAGTCAAGACTTTCAAGTCTTCGTCGGAGATCTCCCCCTTCGCGGTGACGACCTTTTTTTCCATGTCAATCTTGACGCGATCGGTAAACTGCGGGGGTATCTGGTACTGTGAGAAATCCGCCTTGTAGTCCTTGTTCTTGAACTTTCCTTCCAGGTTGGCCTTGCCGAGATAAGTCGCCGGCACCATGGAGGCGACAAAGCTCATGATGAGGGAAGCCACCAGGAATCCGAGGACGAACTTGGGGAAACGCTCCCAGATGATACCGGTGCCCACTTTTGCCTTCTTGTCGCCTTCACTGGTTTCCCAGAACATGACGGACACAACGGACAGGATGAGCGCCCAGATGCCTATCCAGATGTCCCGCCCGATAACCTTCATCAGGGTGAATGTGTGGATCGGCGCCTCACCGAAACGTGTCGCCAATTCGGCGGCAACGGCGAAACCGGCGGCGTCAGCAAACTCCGATGTGCCGACGATGGCTCCGGCCACCCCAGGGCTGATTGTTCCCGGAACGACCTGCTTCAAGGCGAAGGAGAGGATAAAGATCATGACTATGGCCCAGACTGTGACGACGGCAATAGAGATCGAGATGTGCTCGTTTTTCGCCTTCACTGCACCTCCTACAGCGATGGAAGCGGAGACACCGCAGACGGCGCCGCCCGCGCCCAGAACCGCCCCGAACTTGGGTTCAAGCTTGAAAATCTTTGTCGCCGCCAGGTAAATAGTAAGCCAGGTAACGACAGACACGATGGTCGCCTGGAGCATGGCGACGGGGCCGGCGGTGATGATCATGGTCAGGGGGAGGGTCGCGCCGAGAAGAACGATACCGGTCTTGATGTAATACTCCGTCCGCAGGGAGACTTTCATCCAGGCCGGGATCTTAAAAGCATTGGAGATGATGAGCCCGATAATGAGGGCAAGCAGGGGCGCTTCCATATTTAGATCCTCCATCACCTTCCAGCCTGCGAGATAAAAAATGGCCCAGGAGCCGACAAAGAGGATGATGAATCCGGGGATGAACTGTTTCAGTTTATGGCCCATGATGGCCATGGATACGCTGAATACCGAGCCAAAAAGGAGAAAGATTGCCAGGTATCCCGTTAAATTCTTTGCCAGGTCCGCCCAGACCTTGCTGAATTCGGTAAGTTTGGCCGGGATGACGACCCAGCCCTTGATGGATCCGCCCGCCCAGAAAGTGACGATGGCGAGGACGACGATGCCCAGACCCAGCCACACGGACCACCAATCTTCTGTCTTCCACAATTTTTCGAATTCTTTGCCGCTCATGACATCCTCCTTTCTATTAAGACAACCTGTTTCCTTGTTGTTGCTCGTGCACCCCTTTATTCGCTTGGTTCGGATGGACAAAATATACAATTTCATGGTAGATAGAATTAAAGATTCTGTCAAGATTTTCTTTAGGACTACAGCTGTATATCGTCTCTTAGGGGTTCTCATTTGCAACCCGGTGATTTTATTTAAGCGATCTTGTTTTGAGTGGGTGGTCATCAAGCAGAACATGAGGAATCTCCGGGAGACCACTACTTGGAGAATTCATCCGCAGGAAAAGCCTATGGCCTACAGGAAAACCGGTTCCCAGCACCGGGTAAAGGATGTTTCAAAAAGGGCGTGTGCCCTGCTCTGGGATGAATCGTTCGCCTGGGGACTCATGGCCCGCCAGGCTCTCACGGAGGCCGGTTTGCCTTTTGATCTCCTCCGGTCAGAAGAGATCAGCGGGGGGGCGCTTTCCCGCTACCGCATGCTGTATGTCCCCGGCGGCTGGGCGTCGCAGAAGCTCTTCGCCCTGGGAGATCGGGGACAGGAAGAGATAAAGCGTTTCGTTGAGGAGGGCGGCAGCTACCTGGGAATCTGCGGGGGCGCGGGCATGGCAACGGAAGACGGCATCGGTCTCTTGCCCATCCGGAGGAAGCCCACAACGGAAAGGGTTCCCAGCGTGAGCGGCCCCGTCCGACTTTCCTTAGCCGGTCACAGGATTTGGCAGGGGGTTGATACGCCCATCTTTTTTGCATGGTGGCCTTCGCAGTTCCAGGCCGCCGATCAAAGGACCCGTGTGCTTGCCTGCTATGAAGAAGTGATGCCGGATGCCTTCAGTTCCGATATCTCTGTGGCCGACGGTCGAGTCATAGACTGGCCGGCCCTGGAGACGCGCTACGGAATTCTTTTGGACCCGGCGCGTCTGCACGGTGAGCCTGCCGTCCTGGAGGGGCATTTTGGCCGCGGCAACGTGTTCCTGTCGCTCATCCATTTCGATACGCCCGGAGACCCAAACGGCGCTGCCGTTCTAAGAAACCTCTGGGACTATCTGGCATCGGGTTGGTCTTCAGAATCTCCAGTGAAAAAGGCGCGTTCGCGAAGGCGGCCCCTTCCGGACTCAGCGGAATTTCGTGACGTCATCGACGGAATTAAGACGGCCGTTTCGGACCTGATCTCTACAGGCTCAAGAAATTTCCTCTGGTATTGGCGCAACCCCTTGCTCCTCCAGTGGCGCCGGGGAGTACGGGGGCTGGAATACGGCACGCTGGCCGTGATGATGGAGGAAATCGGGAAACGCCTCGGCGGCAATGATGGCAGGCAGGCACATGCCTCATCGCTGGATTTGTTGCGCTTGAGAAAGGACACTTCGGAAATCCGGGATCAACTCATTCCATTCATAGAGAAGGCGAAGCGCCTTGTGATCAGGGAGCGGTTCTACATGAATACGGCTACTCTCTCCCCGGTGGAGTGTGCCGATCCCGAGATAAACCGCCTGAGGCTGGAGCTCTTTGGATCTGCCATGAGTCACGGCGGCGATTTCAAACAGCTTATCGACCCTATCGACCGTCTGCTGTTTAATCTGATCCGGGATTCATAGTCACTGCCGATGCCCACAGAGATATTTTGGCCCTCGCATTCTTTGTCAGCAAACACCGGTCAGGCATTCATTGAAAACAAAAGAGGTTGACCCATCTCTGAGCCAACCTCTTGATTTCAATTATGGTGCCGAGGCCGGGACTTGAACCCGGACGGATTTTGTCCACTACCCCCTCAAGATAGCGTGTCTACCAGTTCCACCACCTCGGCAATTATTCGTATTATGGGCGTTGCGTTTCTACTTCTGCTGCCCTGCCGGTGCATTCTGCTCAGGCGGCAACGGCGCTTTTTCTGCCGGCGCCGGCGCTGTCTGCTGCTGTGCCTGTGGCGCTTTTTCTATCACTGACGACGCCTTGTGGGTTGCCGCGTAGGAAAGGGCGAGAGACGTAAGCATGAAGACGGTAGCGACAACTGTTGTCATCTTTCCCAAAAAACTTCCCGGGCCGCTGCTTCCGAAAACGGTCTGGCTTGAGCCTCCAAAGACCGCCCCCATATTAGCACCCTTGCCTGCCTGAAGGAGAACGACAAGAATCAAGATGACACACATTGCAATATGCAGAATTGTAATTAATATTTGCACGTTAAATATCTCCTAAAAAAAGATTCCTCACATTCGTTCGGAATGACTGATCTATGATTGCCGCGGGCTGTGCCCTCGCAATGACAGAAGGTCTACTGTTTAAAATTGTATGATCTTGACAAAGCTTTCAACATCGAGACTTGCACCCCCTACCAGAGCACCATCGATGTCCGGCTGGGCCATAAGCCCGCCTATGGTGCCGGGATTAACGCTGCCCCCGTAAATTACATGGAGCAATCCTGCGAGACTGTCTCCATATATTTTTCCCATGACAGCGCGAATGTATGCATGCACTTCCTGTGCCTGCTCGGGCGTCGCCGTCCTGCCGGTACCGATCGCCCAGACGGGTTCATAGGCAATTACGATGGGTTTTATATCATCGGCGGTGAAATTATTCAATCCCTCTTTTATCTGTCTTTCGACTACGGTAAATGTCCGGCCGGCCTCCCGCTCGTCCAGTGTCTCGCCGATACAGAATATGGGCCTCAGATCAAAGGAGATGGCGGCTCTGAGCTTTCGGTTGATGACATCATCCCTTTCGCCAAAGAGAGCCCGGCGCTCTGAATGACCCACGATGGCGTATTCACATCCGGCATCTACGAGCATTGCGGCAGATATCTCTCCTGTAAATGCGCCTGCCTGTTTATCATGGAGATTCTGGGCGGCAACATGAATCCCCGATCCCATAAGCACCGCCGCAACGGCGTAAATGGATGTGAAGGGCGGGGCGACGATCACACGCCTGTCCGGAGATTCGGCGTAGGCAATCATCAATTGACGCGCGAAATCAACAGACTCCCGGACGGTCTTGTGCATCTTCCAGTTGCCGGCAATGATGGGCAGTCTCATTTCATGCTCACATACTTTTTCTGGCCATGTGGATTGCAAGGTCTCTCATCCTGCACGCGTACCCCATCTCGTTGTCATACCAGGCAAACACCTTGACAAGGGTCCCGGCGATTACATTCGTCAGCGGCGCATCAACGATTGCCGAATAAGGGCTGCTCGCAAAATCTATGGAAACGAGTTCTTCCTCGCAATATGCCATGATGTCCTTCAGCTTACCTAGAGACGCCGCCTTCAGCGCTCCGTTCACCTCGTTTACCGTAACAGGACGCGACACTTCCACCACAAGGTCTATGACTGATACATTGTTCACGGGGATCCTCAGCGCTACGCCATCGAGCTTGCCCTTCAGATCCGGAATCACCTGACCCACGGCCTGGGCAGCTCCCGTTGATGTGGGAATAATCGAAACAGCGGCAGCCCTAGCCCTGCGCAGGTCATTATGAGAACCGTCCAGAAGCCTCTGGTCCATCGTATAGGCATGCGCCGTCGTTATGAATCCCTTAATGATCTTGAACTCATCGTTCAGCACCTTGGCAACAGGCGCAAGGCAGTTTGTCGTGCATGATGCATTAGATACTATGTGATGTTTACCGGGATTATATGTCTCTTCATTAACTCCCATGACAAAGGTGCCGTCAACACCCTTGCCTGGGGCTGCAAGGATCACCTTTTTCGCTCCGGCAGTGAGATGACCAGTCATTTCATCCTTCTTGCGAAATCGCCCCGTTGATTCCATGACCATCTCGACACCCAGCTTTGCCCAGGGAAGGTCCGCTAAATTAGAAGTTACAGTAGTTATGGCGACTTTCCTGCCGTCTATCACCATTGCGTCGCCGTCTAAGGAGACATCTGCTTTGAACTTGCCGTGAACTGAATCATATTTGAGGAGATGAACAAGAATCTCCGGCTTGGCCCGTGAATTGATGGCAATGATATCAATATCCTCACAACCCAAGCATGCGCGGACGAGACTCCTTCCAACCCGGCCGAAACCATTAATCGCAACCTTTACTCCCATGACATACCTCCTTTCCCAGTCTCAGAAGATAACACCTTTAACAAACATATGTACCAAGACAACCCGGCGACTCTTTTTCACCCTATCTGCTTCTTACTACGTTGAGCCTGTCACAGTAAGCAAAAACAGGGCATCTGCTGCAGAACGGGGAGATGGGAACACAGACATGCCGACCGAATGCTACCAAAAGCGTGTTATACCGGAGCCAGTATACCGATGGCAGCTTTTCTCTCAGGGCATATTCCGTTTTCTCCGGGGTTTTTGTTCTCACGTAGCCCAGGCGATTCGATATCCTGTGGACATGCGTGTCAACGCACAACCCCTCCTTATTATATCCAAGGGCCACAACAAGGTTGGCCGTCTTCCTGCCCACACCCTTCAGGGTGAGCAACTGCTCGATTGTATCGGGAACCCGTGAGTGAAAACGGTCTATCAGTTCTCTCGATATGTGAAGGATCGTCTTAGTCTTATTCCGGTAAAACCCGACGGGATAAATTGCTTTGATGATTTTCCCTTCGGAGAGTTTTAACATTTCCTCCGGGGTGCCGGCCAATGCCAGGAGGCGTTCCGCAGCTTTCGCAGTTACTTCATCCTTCGTTCTCAGACTCAAGATTGTTGAGATCAGGATTGGAAAGGGACCGCGATGCTCCTCGGCCAGGGAGGATACTATGGGGAGTTCCCATTTAGCGACCTCTTTCTCAATGAGGTGAATGACTTTCCTTATGTCCCGGTCATTCATACATGCGCACGCGCTGCAGTTTTAATCGTACCCCTCTTCATTGGCAAGCATATCAAGATGTAATGTAGCAATATCCTCAACATCGAGGTCAGCTTCTTCCTTTGATTCTCTGAAATCAACTATCTTGATATATCGCTTGCACTCATTGCAGACATCAACCCGGTATTTTTCCTCTCCTTCGATGCTGAAGTAGGCCAGTGTCTGCTGCTCCTCATTGCCACAGAAGGGGCATTTGATGCGCATGAAACGCCACTCAAATCCGCACTGTGTACAGAAAAGAAACCGTCTCCCCTCTTCCTCTCTTATCTCTCCAATCTTTGGCTCCTTGCCGCAGATCGGGCAGTAGCCCTCAGCCCATCCGGCCTTGGCAATGCTTTTCCCGTACTTCTCCACAACCTTTTCCAGCGCCGGTCTCAGACTCTCTTCAAGGAACAGATCGACAAGATCAAGGACATCGTCGTCAATATCTTCCTCAATATCATCATCCTGGAGAGAATTGAAGGAATCGGAAATCATTTTCTCAAAATTGAAGATCCCGTCTTGAATCATCTGAAGAACCTCTTTTGTTTCATCGGGAGCCCGCTTTTCCGCAATTTCCAGGAGCGCACTGAAGTACTGCTTAGGTTCCGTGAGGTCAAATGTCCCCGTGGAAAAATCAATCAGCGGAAAGCCACCGAATATTTTCTTCTCCATGAGCCCTTCGTCTATGGGAAAGATCACCTTTTTCATCTTGCGCCGGTATTCTTCCCTGAGGATTAATATTTCTCCCAGGATATCCAGCATTTCCCCGTAGTGGGGGGTTATGCTCTTGTATTTCTCTATAGTCTTCAAAGCATCCTTTAACATCTTAGCCATTCGTACAAAATCTCCTCATATCTCTTTTGGGCAAGTTGGTAGCTGTATATATCCTTTCTATTAACAGCGCAAGCAATAAGTGTTATCAATGAATCCAACCGGCGCCTCTTCACCTGGCCAATCTTTCTTACTGATATCATTCATGTGCCGCCTTGTCGTCCAAGATTGCCGCCGCCCTCAGGATATCCGGGAAACAGGGCGAACGACCGTTTGTATATGTTTGATCTTTAATAGTTATTATGCTACTTTGCTTTTGCTGAGAGTTTAATTGATACAAAGGCGTATTGGAAGGCCTTTTACGGGAAGAAGATAATGGAAAATTTTATTGATGGACTGTCCGTTTATCTCCAAGGGTCTTTTATTCTGGCATATGCGGCAGCCTATCTGGGGGGTGTTTTAATAAGCTTTACGCCCTGCGTGTACCCTATGGTCCCCATCACCATCGCCTTCATCGGAGCCCACAGCAGCGGTTCCAGGATGAAGGGTCTATTGCTCTCCATTGTCTACGTTTTGGGCATGTCTGTTACATATACTGCCCTTGCCGCAATTGCCGCCTTGACGGGCAAACTATTCGGGCAGATACAGGCGAGCCCCTGGACGAACTTCATCGTAGCTAATATCTGTATCCTGATGGGATTATCCATGCTTGATGTCTTTGCGCTGCCCATACGGGTACCAGGCTTTCTGGCGAAAGCGCAGCCGAATAAAAAGGGCATTGTGGCGAGCTTTCTTGTAGGAGCCCTATCGGGAGTGATCGTTGGTCCCTGCACTGCCCCGGTGCTTGCGGTGCTCTTGAGTTTTGTGGCGACCAGCCAGAATATCATCTTTGGAATAAGCCTTTTCTTTATCTTTGCTTTTGGAATGGGAACATTACTTATAGTACTGGGAACCTTCGCCGGCCTTTTAGCCAGCCTGCCAAAATCCGGTATGTGGATGACCAGGGTAAGTCATATATCCGGATGGATACTGGTGGCAGTGGGAGAGTACTTTCTCATCCAGGCAGGAATGCTCTGGGTATGAAGGATTCTATTATGGGGATAAGATGCAGGCTTTTCCTGTGTCTGCTTGCAGGACTGATTGTCGTTGCATTATCATTGGTGCTCTCATGCTCCGAGAGTGAGCAGCCCGACAGGGGGCGAAATGTCTCCGATTCTGCAGCGCCCGATTTTATTCTGAAAGACTTAACGGGCAGGGACTTCAAACTCAGCGCCGCGAGGAGCAAACCGGTGCTGCTGATTTTTCTCACAACGTGGTGTCCTACCTGCCGTTCCGAGATACCTCACTACAAAGACATTTATGAAATCTACGGCCAGCGCGGACTCGAAGTAGTGGGTATCGACATTGAGGAACCCAAGAACAGAGTGTCACAGTTTGCAGCAAAAAACCAGATTCCCTACAAAACTCTTTTAGATGAAAAAGGACGTGTAGCGAGCGCCTATGACATAGTAGGCATACCTACTATGGTCCTCATCAATAAGGATGGGAGAGTATTGACCCAAAAGTATTTCGCCATAGACACGGTGCTCCAGACACTTATGGAAAAAAAGTGAAAATCCTGACTGCTTTATCCCCATTGCTCCGGAACCATTAATTTTCACAGGCGGATATTTCCCCGGTGTCTGACGCAGCATAAGTTATTTCCTCCCAACAGATGCCACAGTATGTACCTGTAACATGAAGATGCCGCAGGACAAATACATCAAGATCGGTGACATCAAGACCCGCTACTGGGCCGAAGGGGATAAGGGATCGAATGTGATTCTTATCCATGGGCTCGGTGCTTCC
>CAITLA010000183.1 GCA_903893135.1 uncultured Syntrophaceae bacterium
ACATTTTCAATTTCTTGGCGGCGGCATAGAGGCTGTGCAGCTCATCAATCGATCGCAACAGTTCCTCCCGGCCCCTGCCAAATATGGTCTTATCGTTTCTTTCCAGCCATATCTTATGTCTGATTTCCATTTCTCGACCTTCCAGAATGCAAACTTGCGAATACATTTACTACAAATATGTTGATTTTACCAGCGAAAAGTGGGTGCAGAAAGGTATGTCACAAATGACATGTGTCATTGAATTACTTCCTGATTCTTGCCGAAAATACTGTTGCCGAAAATACTTGACATTGTGAGGAATAGAGTATATAGAAAATCTGCCTATTTTAGGCCGTGGCAGACACATCTTGATCGGTTTTTCTATCCTCATTACACAATCATGGACGTGTATACAAGAAATTCTGACCTGCCTGTTATGAGCGAAAGCTTCTCCGAGCTGCTTCTTCTAAAGATTATTCCATGAAGGGCGGACAATGGGTATGACTGGAAACGGTTCTGCCTCCCGTGTTTGGAAAGGAGAATAGGAAAATATACCGGAACAATATTTTCTAATGTAATTCTCAGAAAGGAGCTTTTTATGGATGTTAGCAGAAGAGGTTTCTTGAAGATCTCCGGCGCTGTCCTGGCGACGAGCGGAATAGGTATAAGCCTGAAGCCCGTATCCGCCCATGCCCAGCCACTGAAGATCATGTATACTAAAGAGACCACAACGGTCTGTCCTTACTGCTCCGTCGGATGCAGCATCATTGTATCTACACGGGAGGGTAAGGTCATCAACACGGAAGGTGATCCAGACAGCCCCATTAACAAAGGTTCTCTGTGCAGTAAGGGCGGATCCATCTACCAGATGTCCGTCAACGAGAACCGTTTGGGAAAACCTCTCTACAGAGCGCCCAATGCCACAGAATGGAAGGAAGTGGAATTGGAATGGGCACTGGAGAAGATTGCAGAAAATATCAAGAAGAGCCGTGACGCGAGTTTCAAGTCTAAGAACGATAAGGGCGAGACCGTAAACCGGACGGAAGGTATCGCCTCTGTAGGAAGCGCCGCCATGGATCTCGAAGAGTGTTACACATATCAGAAATTCTTGAGGGGGTTGGGTCTGGTCTATATCGAACACCAGGCCCGTATCTGACACAGCCCGACTGTACCGGCTCTGGCAGAGTCGTTCGGACGAGGCGCAATGACAAACCACTGGATTGATTTTAAGAACAGTGATGTGATTCTAATCATGGGAAGCAACCCTGCTTCCAACCACCCCGTTTCCTTCAAGTGGATACAGGAGGCCATGGACAAGAGAGGAGCAAGGGTGCTCAGTGTGGACCCAAGGTTTACCCAGTCCTCGGCAAAGGCCCATGTGTATGCACCCCTGCGATCGGGGACTGATATCGCCTTTCTTGGCGGTATGATCAAGTACATCATCGATAACAACCATTACTTCGCGGAATATGTGAAGAATTACACCAATGCCTCCTATCTGGTTAATCCGGCCTTCAAACTTCCAGGAGACAATAACGGCGTATATTCAGGATTGGAAGGCAGCAAGTACAACAAGGATACCTGGGCCTATCAGACTGGCGCTGGTGGGGTAATTAAAAAGGATATGAGCCTTCAGGATCCCAACTGCGTGTTCCAGCTTTTGAAAAAGCATTATTCCCGTTATACCCCTGAACTCGTTTCTAGGATCTGCGGGACGCCCAAAGAGAAGCTTCTGGAAATCTACAAAGAATATGCATCAACGGGCAAGCCAGACAAGGCCGGTGTTGAGCTTTACGCCATGGGCTGGACACAGCATACCGTCGGAACGCAGATGATCCGCACCATGTGCATGGTTCAACTCCTTCTGGGCAATATGGGTATCGCCGGCGGCGGTGTCGCAGCCATGCGGGGCGAGTCCAACGTCCAGGGCTCGACGGATCACGGCCTGCTGTTCCACATCTGGCCGGGCTATATCGGGGCTCCTACGGCATCCTTAAAGACACTGAAGGAGTTCAACGAAAAAAGAATACCCACCACAAAGGAGAAAAACAGCCTGAACTGGTTGAAAAATTTTCCGAAGTACTCGGCAAGTTTCCTGAGATCCATGTATGGGGAAAATACCACCCTTGAAGAGGCCTATGCCATGATGCCCAAGCTCGATGATGGGGCTAATTATTCCTGGCTCGTACTCTTCGACCAGATGTATAAGGGCAAGTTTACGGGCTTCTTTGCCTGGGGCATGAACCCGGCCTGCAGCGGGGCCCACGCGAACAAGGTCAGACAGGCCTTGGGAAAACTGGACTGGATGGTAAACGTCAACCTCTTTGACAATGAAACGGGCTCCTTCTGGAGAGGGCCGGGCATGGATCCAACGAAGATAAAGACCGAGGTTTTCCTGTTGCCTTGCGCCTCGTCCATTGAGAAGGAAGGAAGTCTCGCCAACAGCGGCCGGTTGATGCAGTGGCGTTATAAGGCGGTCAATCCCCCCGGAGTGGCGCTTCCCGATGGCGACATCATGAGCGAGCTCTTCTTCAAGGTCAGAGGACTTTACGAAAAACAGGGCGGCCCGCACAAGGAAGCCCTGACGAAACTTACCTGGCCCTATGGCAAGAAGACACTGGATGGTCATTACCACTATGACCCGCATAGCGTGGCCAAGGAGATCAACGGTTTCTTCCTTGCAGATAAGAAGGTCGAGAATCCCACGAAGAAGGGCGACTTCAAGGAGTTCAAGAAAGGCGATCCTGTTCCCACATTCGCCTGGCTACAGGATGACGGTTCAACGTCTTCAGGGTGCTGGGTCTATTGCGGCTCCTATGCCGATAAAGGCAATATGGCCGCACGTAGGGGTACTAAGGACGCCTCCGGTATCGGTCTCTATTCCGAATGGGCGTGGTCCTGGCCTGTCAATCGCAGGATAATTTATAACGGCGCCTCCGTGGATCTGAATGGTAAGCCTTGGGATCCCAAGCGTCCTGTCATCACATGGAATGGCGAGAAGTGGGTTGGCGATGTTCCCGACGGTGTCGGTGATCCCGGTTCGGGAAGACCGCCTTTCATCATGAAGCCTGACGGCGTGGCCAGTCTCTTTGGACCGGGTCTGGTAGACGGTCCCTTCCCCGAGCATTATGAACCACTGGAGTGTCCAGTGGAAAAAAACCTCATGTCGCCGCAGAAGCACAACCCAGCTATCCGCCGCTTTGACAAGCCAGGCGTCGGCTCCGATCTGGATGTTTACTCCGGTGTTACAGGCTGCGACCCGCGTTTCCCCTTCATTTGCAGTACGTACCGCGTCAGCGAACACTGGCAGACGGGTGTACTGACGAGATGGTGCCCGTGGCTCGTGGAGATGCAGCCGGGCATGTTCGTGGAGATGAGCGTGGAACTGGCCAAGGAACGAGGCATTAAGAATGGTGAGAAAGTAATTGTGAAATCTCCCCGTGGCGAGGTTGAGGCTACTGCCATCGTCACTCCGAGGTTTAAACCTTTCAATATCGATGGCAACATTATTCATGAAGTGGGTATTCCCTGGCATTATGGCTGGATCACCCAGGCGAGACCGAAAAAGAAGTATGGAAAGCTGGACAAGAAGCCACAAGTATTTACTTATGGTGATTCAGCCAACCTGCTGACACCGACGATTGGTGATGCCAATACCATGATACCTGAGAGCAAGGCCTTCATGGTTAATGTCGTGAAGAGGGGGTGAGATAAATGACAGAGAAAATTAAACTCTTTGATACATCAAAATGTACCGGCTGCCGCAGTTGCCAACTGGCATGCAAACAGTGGAATCAACTGGCGGCAAAGCAAACGAGGAATACGGGAACCTATCAGAATCCCCCTGATCTCCAGCCGAATACCTACCTTGTAATGAGATTTCAGGAAATGGATGATTCCAAAGCGGGAGTCAAGTGGTTCTTCCGGCATAGCGCCTGTATGCATTGCACCGATGCGGCCTGCGTGAAGGTTTGCCCGTCGGGAGCTCTTTACTATACAGACATGAAAACTGTCGGTGTAAACCATAGTAAGTGTATAGCCTGTAAGGAATGTATATCAGCCTGTCCCTTTGATATTCCCAGATACGACGATAAAACAGATAGAATCTATAAGTGCGACATGTGCGAGAGCAGGATCGGCAATAATCTGGAGCCTGCCTGCGCGAAGGCCTGTCCCACGGGCGCTCTCCTGTGGGGTGACAAGGATAGTCTCCTGAAGAAGGCCTATAAGAGGGCAAAAGATCTGGGAGAAGGCGCCACTGTGTATGGTGATAAGTACGTAAACGGCACACATCTGGTATATGTGCTGCAGGAAAAGACGGCCGTATACTCTGCTCTTCCGATTAATCCCTCCGTGCCGCTCTCCATCGTGTTGTGGAAAGACGTACTGAAACCGCTCAGCCTGCTTGCAGCAGGCGGCGTTCTGGCGGGGTCATTCCTGCATTATATCATCCACGGGCCCAAGACGCCGGATGAAAATGGCGCGAACAAAACGGAAGGGGGTGAATAATCATGAAGAAAGGATTAATTCAGGCTACAGATTGGTATGAGAGACTGGTTCACTGGACTCTGGCGCTTTCCTGCCTGTTCCTGTGCCTCACGGGACTGGCCATGATGTTTCATTCACTCAATTCTATCGCGAATCTTATGGGTGGACTTATAGTCACGAAGTATCTTCACAACTTTACAGGTCTCCTCTTCGGCTTGGCCATTCTATTGGCCATTAAGATGTGGTGGCATGAAGCCGGCGTTTTTTCCATGCCGGAAGATCTGGAGTGGATAAAGGTTGCCGGGGGCTACCTCTGGCATGTGGATCAAGTTCCTGAGGTAGGGAAATACAATCCCGGGCAGAAGATGTTCTTCCTGGCTGTGGCCATCTTCGGTGTGATCATGGTCATTACGGGGCTCATCATGTGGTTCCCGCTGATGTTTCCTTCATGGTTTGTTCGGTGGCTGTTCACCTTTCATGTCCTCGGGTTCGTGGTGATCTTTCCGTTCTTTTTGGTACATCTTTATCTTGGAACCATTGGCTCTCCCGGGTCCGCACCGGCAATGTTCACAGGCTGGGTTACAAGGGCCTGGCTCAAGAAGCAGCATCCCAAGTGGTTGAAGGAGATGGAAGAGGAAGGGACGCTCGTGGTCTCCGGTGAGGAAAAGAAGGCACACTGACATTCAATATATTTAGCATGCAGCAAAAGAGCGCTGTTCATTTTGAGCAGCGCTCTTTTTTTATCTTTATTGCTTCGCTACGGGCGGGGCCTGATCCTGCCTGCCATCCTCGCCCACCGGTAAAGGGCGCCGAGCACCACTACGGCTTTTTCCGATGAATATGCAAAAGCAGGAACGCCGTGTGCTTCCAGAAGGGAGGCGGCACGCTCCACCTCTATATCACCAGACAGGGACGCTACAATTGGTTTCGGCGCTTTCACTGACTCCGCTGCCTTCTTTGCTCTAATCACGGTTTCGGCAAACGCCATGGGCGGCGTAATCAGGGTATGCCAGTAGCCAAGGATCAGGGCATCGATGCGGTCGTCTTCAAGGGCAAGCCGGATCGTAGCTTCATACGTTTCCGGCGGCTCGCCGCCCGTAATATCCACGGGGTTTCCTGTGGCGCCGAAGGGAGGAATGAATTTTTTGAAGGCCTGATCCAGATCTTTTTCCAATTGCATGAGCTGAAGTTGATGCTTGCTGCACGCATCTGCCAGGAGGACGCCCAAACCTCCGGCGCCCGTAACGATCAATACGTTTTCCCCTTTTGGGGCCGGCATTTTTCCGAGGCTCCTGGCACAATCCAGAAGGTCTTCCAGATTGGAAACCCTGACGATCCCCGCTTTTGCGAAGGCGGCGCTGTATATCCTGTCGTCTCCTGCCAGAGCCCCCGTGTGGGAGAAGGCCGCCCTTTCCCCTGAAGCGGTGGCGCCGGCCTTGAGTGCGATGATGGGCTTCTGACGGCTTATCTTCCCGGCTGCCCTTACAAAGGCGACACCATCCTTTATGTCTTCCACATGCATGGCGATTACCTTCGTATTCTGGTCCTGGCCGAAGAACTCGATCAGATCATCTTCATCCACGTCACACTTGTTTCCCACGCCGACAATGGCCGAGACACCCATCCTGTTAGAGCGGCTGTAGCCGATAATGGCCATGCCCACGCCGCCACTTTGACATGATAGGGCCGTTCCACCTTTCTCTGTATAGGGTGTGCAGAAAGTCGCGCAGAGATCAGCCGGAGTGTAGTATAACCCGAAAATATTCGGCCCCAGGATGCGAACCCTGCTCTTCATGGCTTTCTCAACGAGTTCCCTCTGGAGATCGTTATTGCCGATCTCGGCAAACCCCGAGGAGATCACGATGGCGCCGGCTACCCCTTTTTCCCCCAGCGCTGTGACCGCATCGGCAACATTCTTCGCCGGTATCACGATTACAGCGACATCAACCTTGCCGGGAATCTCCTGGACGCTCATGTAGCATTTCAGTCCCAGTATCTCATCCGCTTTGGGATTTATGGGATAAATCTTTCCCTTGTAGCCGCCATCAATGATATTCTTTACTGTGGAGTATCCCAGTTTTGAGGGATCGCCGGACGCTCCGATGATGGCGATCCCCGCCGGCGAAAATATCCTCTTCATGCCTGTAACGATTTCTTCCGAAGAGTATATAGTATCGGCAATTTTTTTCGGTTCGCCAAGGGCCATGCGGGCATCAACAACGATTGCGCCCGCTGCGGATGCGATGACAGGGTTCATATCAACCTCAAGGATCTCCGGGTAATCGGTGACAAGCGCCGAGAGCTTCTCTATGATGTCAGCTACGGCTTTAATATTTACCGCCGGTTTCCCACGGAAATTGCCAAGGATTTTTCTGCCTCTGATCTCCTGAATCATGTCGAGTGAATCTTCCCGTGTCAGGGGAACCAGCCTGAAGACTACATCCATCGCAGCCTCAACAAAAATCCCCCCCAGGCCGAACATCACAGCATGACCAAACTGGCGGCTGAAAGTGGCGCCAATGACCAGTTCTACTCCTTCCGGTACCATCTGATAGATCAGAGCTCCCTGGATGTCCGCTTTCGGTTTCTCCCGTTTCGCGTCTCTTACGATATCGGTGAATGCGGAGCGCACGGCTGCCGGTGAATTGAGATTTACCCTCACTCCCCCCACATCAGACTTGTGCGGGATATCAGGGGAGACGATCTTCATCACGACGGGGTATCCTAACTTGCCGGCTATCTCCGCCGCTGATTCTGGATCGGTCGCCACCTGACCCGTTCTGACCGGGATGCCGCAAGCCGTGAGCACTTCCTTGCTTTCCACCTCCGTAAGTACAGTCCGCCCCTGCCGCTTTGCCTCGGATAGAATTCTTGTCACCTCGGTTCCCATGGGGACCTCCTTTCGTAAGTCTTCATAAGTGACCACCGCTATGCTTTCAGCACTGCAAAAGAGAATTATTCACCCGCTATCTTATGGGCGGCGGGGAGAAAAAGTCAACCACATTAGAAACAGGTGTTAGAAACAGGAAAGGTATTCATAACCACTTTGGACTTGACAGGCGCGGGGATTTCAGCTAAAAATCCTGCCATACAGCAAGACTAACAACAATCGAAGGAGGAGAGTTTTTGGCCACACATAAATCCGCGGAAAAAAGGAGCAGGCAGAACGAGAAGAGACGCATGAGAAACACGTCGGTAAAGTCCAGTGTAAAAACACAAATAAAATCTGTAATAGCCGCCGCTGAAACGAAAGATAAGAAGGGCTCGGAAACTGCCCTTGCCGCTGCTGCACCTGCCATCGCCAAGGCAGCTTCCAAGGGCGTATTTCATAAGAAGACGGCTTCGCGAAAGATTTCGAGGTTAACCAAAAAGGTAAACGCCCTTCGGGCGTAATTGCCTTACATTCTTCTTTCAGAACAATCCCTGTCAAAAGCCTGACATCATTAGCCGGTATGCCTTCTCGGCTGAATCATTCGACAGCTTGATGAGGGCATTACCTCGGTTCGTATCCTTGGTATTCAGATCGGCAAAGGTGTAGTCTTGGGTTGACGCGAAATTCCTATCATTCCAGATAATCTTATGGGTGTCCTGTTCTTCAAAGACAAGTTCCATAGCTACCGTCAGGCGTTCTCCTGATGCCAGTCCTGTTCTCTGGTAAGAGAGAGGAGAAGTTGCGATGCTGTTTACACTGCCCTTGAAGATTGCATCCGCCTTTTCGCGCCGGTCGACAAGCGCGAACCTTCCTCCTATGATAAATTGATCGATAAAAGAATTCCTGATGGTATTTTCGACATTGGCCTCACTGGTCTTGTTGGCAAAGTTGTCGATGAATACCGTCCGTATTTTTTTGTCGATATATTCTCCGCCGGGGCTGAAGCGGTAACCGCAGCCTGCGACGAGAAAGACTGACAGAAAAACCGCGACAACCGTTATTCGAGGGAGAAGCATTAGACGGCCTACGCGGGAAATTCTTTCTATTCGTTTGTTACTGGACGACGATATTGACGAGCTTCTTGGGGACATATATTTCTCTCACCACCTTCTTGCCAGAGATGAAACTGATAATTTTCTCATCATTGAGAGCAAGGGTCTTGATCTTCTCACCGTCCTCATCTACAGGGACGACCATCCTGCTCCTTACCTTGCCGTTTACCTGAATGACTATGGTTATTTCCTCTTCCGCGGCAACCTCGTGGTCATACATCGGCCAGGGAACGTCAGCCATACTGTCCTCATACCCTAATGCCTTCCAGAGCTCCGCGGTTATGTGAGGAACAATGGGCGCCAGCAATATAATTATCGTCTCGATGGTTTCTCTAATGACAGACAGTGCGATTTTATATTCCTTTGCCGGTTTCTCAATCAGGTACAGGGCATTGACGAGTTCCATGACGGCGCTTATGGCCGTATTAAAATGGAAGCGATCTTCGATATCGCGGGTCACTTTCCTGATCGTCTGGTGGGTTTTTCGCCTCAGGTTTTTCAGTTCGCCTTCGAGCGTTTCGCCTCCGCCCACGGCCTTAACAGCCTCGATTTCATCGAGGTAGTCCATCACAATCCGCCATGCCCTGTTAAGAAAACGGAACGATCCCTCAACCCCCTGATCACTCCACTCGAGGTCCTTCTCTGGGGGCGCCGCAAAAAGGCAGAACATCCTGGCGGTATCGGCGCCGTATTGCTTGATCAGGTAATCTGGATCGACGACGTTCTTCAAGGATTTGGACATCTTTTCCGATTTGCCGATAGTGACCGCTGTCTCGCACTGTGTGCATTTATCGTCCTTCACCTCCTCGGGAAACAGATAACCGTGCTCCTTGCAATGTTCCGTTTCCTTGCAGACCATGCCCTGGGTCAGGAGGTTGGTGAAGGGCTCGTCAAAGTCGAGAACACCAAAGTCTCTCAGCATCTTCGTATAGAACCGCGAATAGAGGAGATGGAGGATAGCGTGTTCAATCCCGCCGATATACTGATCCACCGGCATCCAGTAGTGGACCTTTTGACGGTCAAGGCCGGGTTTTTCCGCGCACTGGGGGGAGCAGAAACGGTCAAAATACCAGGATGATTCTACGAACGTGTCCATAGTATCAGTTTCCCGTTTCGCCGCATTGCCGCACTTGGGGCATTGCGTTTCCGCGAAGTGCT
The DNA here is from genome assembly GCA_903893135.1 of uncultured Syntrophaceae bacterium. GTDB lineage: Bacteria > Desulfobacterota > Syntrophia > Syntrophales > UBA2185 > Fen-1135. The sequence continues at coordinate 9,610 of CAITLA010000183.1, forward strand.
TGTACTTCCCAAGCGCTGAACCGCCCTCTCCCGTTAATTCCACGTCTCTGGGCAAGACTACGGGAAGATCAGTTTCCGGTACCGGCACAGTGCCGCATTTATCGCAGTAAATGATGGGAATGGGAGCCCCCCAGTAGCGCTGCCGGGAAATGCCCCAGTCTCTCAAGCGGTACTGTATGGTCTTCTTGCCCCGGCCTATGGATTCCAGATATTCTGCGATTGCATCGAGGGCCTTCATGTTTTCCATGCCGTTGAATTGTGCCGAATTGATGAGCATGCCCTCGTCTACATAGGCTTCCGTCATGGTGAGGACATTGAGTGACTTGTCGTGCGGTTGTATGACTACAACAAGGGGAAGATTATATCTCTTCGCAAATTCAAAGTCCCGCTGGTCATGGGTTGGAACTGCCATGACACAGCCTGTTCCATACTCCGCAACAACGAAGTTTGCGGCGAAGATAGGCATCCTTTTCTTAGTCACGGGATTAAGACAGAAGGCATCCAGGAACATGCCTTCCTTATCGTAGTATTCCGAAGTCCTCATCAACTTGTCTTGCTTTTTGACCTTGTCGACAAATTCCCTGATTTCTTTCTCAATTGGCTTCCCGTTGACCAGTTCCATGACGAGGGGGAGTTCGGCGGCGACAAGCATGAATGTGGCCCCGTATACGGTGTCCTGCCGTGTCGTAAAGACTTTGATTACATCATTGCCCTCTGCCATGGGGAAGAGTATCTCGCATCCGAAACTCTTGCCTATCCAGTTCTTCTGCATAGTGATGACCCGTTCAGGCCATCCGGGAAGTCTGTCGCAATAATCGAGGAGCTCTTCAACGTAATCGGTGATACGGAAAAACCACTGGTCGAGATATTTCTCCTCCACCTCTTTGGAGCATCTCCAGCACAGGCCGGCCTCCACCTGCTCATTTGCCAGTACCGTTTTACAGTCAGGGCACCAGTTCACTATGGAACTTTTCTTATAGGCGAGCCCTTTTTCATACATCCAGAGAAAAAACAGTTGTTCCCAGCGGTAGTATTCCGGCTCGCACGTGGAAAGCTCCCTGTCCCAGTCATAGCTGAATCCCATCTCCTTGAGCTGTCTTTTCATATAGGCGATGTTTTCATTGGTCCATGTTGCCGGGTGAATTTTATTGTCGATGGCGGCGTTTTCCGCAGGCATGCCGAAGGAATCCCAGCCCATGGGATGCAGGACGTTGTATCCGTTCATCCGCTTGTAACGCGCCACTACATCGCCGATAGTGTAGTTCCTCACATGGCCCATATGAATTTTCCCGGACGGATACGGAAACATCTCCAGGAGGTAGTATTTCTTCTTATCTGGATC
>CAITLA010000184.1 GCA_903893135.1 uncultured Syntrophaceae bacterium
CATCAAAAAACTCTCTGATGAAAGTAAGAAGAACCTCCTTTTAGATCTTGAACAGAATCCTGACTCACCACTGAAACAATATGAACCCCGTCTGCGTGACGAACAGTTCAATGTCTTTTATGATGCGCCCTGCCTGGTTTATGTCATAGGTCCCACGGAGGTGCACTCACTTGATATAGATTGTGGCCTGACTGTTGCCTACTTCATGTTTTCAGCGACATCAAGAGGACTGGGAACCTGCTGGATCGGATTAGGGGCTCATATCCGTGACCGTAAGATCCTTGATGACATGGGAGTACCTGTGGATTGTCAAATAGTGGCACCTGTTATTGTCGGGTATCCGACCAGTATTCCTCCAGCTTCTGAAAGACATGCTCCAGACATTGTGAAGATTATATGATGAGAAACAATGCAATATTAATGGAGGAAAAGACGTGAAGAAAAAAATATCATCTATGAAGGATATGGTTGTCTATCATGATGGATCCATTGTCAGCAAAGAGATTATAAAGAAACCCACGGGCACAGTGACTGTATTTGCCTTTGACAAGGGTCAGGGATTGAGTGAGCATACAGCTCCCTTTGACGCTTTGGTATATGTGCTGGATGGTGAAACAGAGATTACCATTTCAGGAAAGCCGCATCATCTAAAACAGGGAGAAATGATCATCATGCCAGGTGGAGAACCTCATTCACTAAAGGCAGTCAAGAGGTTCAAGATGATGCTGGTCATGATTCGATCATAATGCTTATTCATTACCTTCTTTGAAATGTCACGGATCCCTTCAACAATGATCTTTCGACTCACACAGAAACTTTCAAAGAAAATCGGGATAGCTCCCTTACCGGCTATTCCTTTTGATCCGATCAGGAATCCGTTACTGGACTGGAACGCACATCTGTTCACAGCGCAGCGCACCCAATATATACTTTTGACAAATACCGTATCGCTATACTCCATAGTCATGCAAGGGCGGGGGATTACTAACGACAAGAAGTTTATTCGAGAAGCATTGTCATGTATGCACGACTTCATGATCATCGACGGGAATAAAGTCATGTATGACAATTTCATCGAACCAGAGAGGAAAATAATATATTTTTCTAAGATAGTTGATAGGAGAGTCTCGGGATCAATGAATGATTTTATATTTCAGGCGAAAATTGATCTTATCGAGGGGCATAGACAGCCATTTGATGTTTCACTTCGGCTGAATGAATCTCCGATGTCGTATTTGAACTATAGCCATCCCAGAAATGAATTTCAGAAATTACATTTAACGGAAGAAGAACCATCAACAAATAGGCAGAGAGGAAGTAACGTTATTTATATTAACAGGGTTCGCCCGCCTACAACAAGCTCATGATCATTTCGCAGTGGTAAATGAATAGGTAAATATGGCCAAGAGCATCAGTGATAGAATTCCCTCCAGAGAGGAATGCAACGAACTCATGGTGCAACATTCCATGAGACCAAACATCGTTGAGCATTCCATTCAGGTAATGCACGTTTCCCTGGCGATAACAGACAATCTAAAAAACGGTGTAACAGTGAACAGAAACCTGGTTATTGCAGCCGCACTCCTGCATGACATTACCAAGACGAGATCTCTTGAGACAAATGAACGACACGATTTGTCCGGCGGAGAGCTTCTACGAGAAATGGGATTTACAAGCATAGCTGAGATTGTGGAGCAGCATGTTGTTTTGCAGAATTTAAATCCGCAGGGAAGGCTTGAGGAGCGGGAGATAATATACTACGCTGACAAGAGGGTGATGCACGACAAGATAGTGAGCATCGATGAAAGGGTGCATGATCTGTTACAACGATATGGAAATGGGGAGGAGATAAGAAGCCTGATATGCCAAAATAAAAATTTGATACTCACTGTTGAGAGTAAGATCGCCAGCTTTATGAAAACTGACATAAATCATGCTATTGAGGGAATGAAGGCCAATTGAGAGCAACCGGTGATGAGTAACAAGAGAATAAAATCGTTGAGTGATGAAAAATGACCAAAGAAGTTGATCCCAAAGAGCTTGTGAGTTTTAAAGAGCTATTTATGTCTGAGGTCATTCAATCCGAAGCCCTCATCAACCTTCTTGATAGGAAAGGCATCATCAGCAAGCAGGAACTCATGGAAGAAATAAAACGAGTGCATGCATCCATGGTGAAAGCGGACAAATGAAATTCCTGATGAACATAGCTCTCGGAGCAGTTTTATTGAGTAACGCAATTTGCTTGAACGACTTTTATGGTAATAGTCTTGTTGGCTTTGCAGTATTGATGGGATTTACCTTCATGGGCATTGTTGTTGTACTTGCTGTTAACCAAAGTGATTTATGACTTTCTGACCCATGGATAACTTCGTGAAATGAATTGCACTGAGAAACATGAAAAAAATTAATCAAAATATTAAGAGGCGCACTGATTGTGCGTGGTATGACATAATAATACAAATGGGGGGTCCAAATGGCTAAGAAACAATTGACTATGCGATTCAGAATTCCACCCTATTGTTCTCCTCGAAATGAATGGCGGAAACTAATTCATGCGGAAGCACTCAAAGAATCACTCAAACAGAGACTCACTTATGATTCTTCTGACTGCTTGGAGGTTCATATCAGACTTTATCTGAAAGAAGGGGATATCTATTTTCACGATGTTGACAACAGATTAAAGGATATAATGGATGCACTCCAAGGAAGGGCTGGTGGTCCTAAGAGGGTGAGAAAACTGGAACCGATTATCCCAAATGATAGTCAAGTCTATAAGGTATCCATAGAAAAGATTATACCCTCTCCGCAGAGTCGTGGATACAGTCATGTGATGATCCGGAAGTATCAACAAGGAAAGTAATATTGTCCCAGAAGTATCGGCTGTACATCCCGTCGGAATCCAGTCAGGACAATAGGAATCGAGGCCATGAGACCAATAACCCCCACTGCCATTGCCAGTTCCTCTAAGTGCCTCCACTCGTGGTATTTGGATTGTTTCGGAAATCCAGAATGGAAGCGCAAATGGGAGGAAGGTGAACGTCTCCAACTACAACGAGGTCTTGAATACGAGCGGAAACTGATCAGCCAGCTGCCCGGTTTAGTCGAACCGTCTTGGGACGGTTGGGATTGGCAGTCCGGACATGACAGAACAAGGTCGCTGATGGAGGAGGGACATCCCTGGATCTACCAGGGGGTTCTGTTGAACGGCCACTTTCGCGGTAAGCCGGATCTGCTCAGGAAGATCGATGGTTCGTCCAATCTTGGGTCATATACCTACCTTCCCATTGAAATAAAGTCTCACAATCAGATTATCATGAAAGACCGATATCAACTTGTCTCCTCTGCCATGATGCTCGAGCCAATTCTGGGATCAATTCCAACAAGGGGTGGGGTATGGCTGAATACCGGTGAGGTTGCTGATGCCGAACTTGGAAAGGATACAATAGTCGTAGCCGGGCTTATTGAAAAGATGCAAGAGATCAGTGGTGGTAAACTGAAGACGGAAAGTGTCCGCTGTGGCGAGTGTCGAAGATGTCTCTGGTCTACCCATTGTGAAGACGAATGGAATAGCCTGGATCATGTCTGTCTTCTGTATGGCATATCTGGAAAAACAGCGATGAGGTTCAAAAGAGCAGGGCTCTCATCATGGAAGGATGTGGCTGTTTTGACACCGCAAGAGATATCGGAACGCACCGGCCTTAAAATGAAGTCGAGTATTTCCGCTTTCCAACATGCTCTTGCCCGTCAAACCGGTCGCCCAGTGGTTCGAGGCGATATCAGATTCATTGATGACATCCCAATTTACTTTTACGATATTGAAACATACGGACATGATGTTTACCTCCACGGTCTTATTCGAATCTTCGGCAATGAACGGGAGGATCAACAGTTCATCGCTCGTGATCCGTCGAAAGAAGGGGATATCTGGCACCAGTTCCTTGATTATCTTTCCCGGGACGAGAAGGCGATTGTTTACTGCTGGTCAGATTATGAGAGACCGTTTGTTAAGATATTGAAGGAGAAACATGGAGGGAATCCAAAGGGATTGGTGCATCTGGAAACCAACCTTGTCGATCAATGTAACTGGGTGCAAGAACGATTTGCCCTGCCGGTGAAGAGCTACAGTATAAAATCAGTGGCACCATATTTCGGATTCCACTGGGATGCCGAAGACGCTGGCGGGCTCAATTCAGAGGCATGGTATAAGGAGTGGCTGGAAACAGGGGATGAATCCACCCTTGAGAAGATTTTACGATATAATTTAGATGATGTTCGCGCTATGGAGGAAATCGATCGGGCATTGCGGAAATGGATACTTGATCATTCCTCCCCATTAAAAATTAGCTATGATCTGTAGTAAAACTTCTATAGTAACAGCTGTTCCATAATCACGTACTGGAAGAGAAATTGTATCAACCCGTTTATCTGAGCCATTGAAGTCATCTTGTCGCGTTATTTTCATATCAAGCACACTCTTAGCGAGAGGTGACTCCGGTTGGTAGAATTTCACTTCGATGCATTCGTTTTTGAGTCTAAGTTGGATTTGTAGCTTTCTGGATTTTTTTTCACCAATATTTAGCGCAACGGGTATATCTTTAATCTTTCTCTCAATTGCACCATGTTTAATTATTCCGAGGACTTCATTTTCTATCGTACGTTCATATTCCAATTCACGAACCTTATCAGATGCGGTTGGTGCAAAGATTGGCGCAATAGGTCTGTTATCAAAAATCGGCAAGCCTTTACCCAATTCATTTAGCCAACCCTGGAAACCCTGGGCTATAAGATTAATTCTTAATCTATAAAAAGTTTCGTATTTCTTCTTTTTATCATTGTCATGACTATTGGCATTTACGATCTCCTTGTATAGACGGGGTGTTGCAGCACTATCTATTTCTTCGTCCATTCCTAATAAGAAGTGACTTTTTAGGTTTAGATCTCCATCATAATGCAACTCAATTGGATTGCTGCCAAGCCCCTCCTCAAAGCTGTTTAAGGCGTGAGAGATATAGGTTATATTTCCAATATTATTTACTGGATGACTGCTGATGCGTGTCCTTCCTTTCAGAGCATATATTTTCCCCAAAATGCTGTAGGGGACAATATGCTGCTTTTCAGGCTTAAATTTTATTTCTACGGGTACTTCTTCTCTCTTACCGGTTAGTTTTTCAATTTCAGTTGGACATCCGAACTTTAGGTTTTTATATGAAAAGTCTTGGGCACCGTACTTGCGCTCTAGCCAATAGAGAAGAAGCACATAACGATCCTGGAGGGAGTTTGAATATTTAAGCACCTTGCGCAAGCGCAAATCTGGGATAGAAATGTTTTGAATGATTTTAGAGCACTCTTCCAGGTTATTGGTTTTGCGTATGCGTGCAACCAGGTCGAGCAGGTCACGTTGACTGTAATTTGAGAGCATCAGTGTTAAAATCGAATATCGTATTAGTGGTCGATATTTTTCTTCATCAATTGTCCGAGGAGGATATTTTAACAGAATCTGGAATACAGGTATCAGAGAGAGAGTCTCGGGAAGGAACTGAAAGCTGTCGCAATAAAGATGATCACACAAAACATCACGGACATATTTAAGGGCTGAGTGAGAGTAGTCAAAAAGTTCTTGGAATTTTACTTCATTATCGGAAGACATCAGCTGTTTCCGGATAAAAGGGCTACTCAATGTATCAAATAAAAAGCTGCTCGATCCTAATGTTTGGTCAAAATGGAAGTTGCATGTTTGCACAAAAGTACGCATGAATAGTTTAAATCCAAAGTTTTTCTCCTTTGTCCGTTGCAGGATCTCGTCATGAGAAAACTTATGATCACCAAGTTCCTTCATTGCGTTTTTTTGTGGATGAAACTCTACGAAAAAATCCTGTAACCATTTATTCACCTCTGGCCTCATGGACACGAGTGTGGCGAAAGCTCTCTCTTCTGACTCAACACGCACTCCGCCGCTGTTTATTCTATTATAGATTTCTACAAGCTCTTTGAGTCCATTTTTCCCTTCGTGATCCTCCTCACGGATAATAACTGGGAACTCCCGGGATAGTATTTGCCGAACGCTCTCAAATAGCCCAATGGATGTAATCTTATTGATAACATCCTCGTCTGTTGCATGAGGAGTGGGCTTTAACATTCCCCGAACTGAGTCATAATCTTTTTCTTTCAACATGATGTGAAGAGGAATGAGGTTAAATCGAAACCGTCTATTGCCTGGTGCCCGGGGATCCTTTACCTTCATGAAAAGCGGATAGACTTGGAGAGCATCAACCAAAAGCGTTGCCAGTTCCGGGATTCTGGTCAGATTTAAACACCAAATGGCCTCCATATCATTTTCACCGCCATCATCAGAATCTCCCTCTGACTCAGTATCTTCATTCACATCAGCGCTTTCGGACTTAAGGTCAGCCAAGGCGTCATGAATGCTGCGTATTCGTTGTTGACCATCAATTACTAAATATTTTATTCGTTCCGCACCTGGCAATATAGTGCCTTCACTTTCTGGCCGTAATGGTTTCCAAAGTATTAAAGTTCCGCAAGGGGTGCCATAAAAGAGAGACTCAAGCAAACGCGCCACCGAATCTTTCCCCCACACCAATCCGCGCTGGAAGTGTGGTATGCCAAGAAACTTGTATTGATTATTAATCAAGTCTTCGACAGTCCATTCTTGCATTTGCAACACCTCATCATTATTATTTGAGTCGAAAAAACCAGTTTCTCCTGATGTTCTAGTTTAAGAATAGTTTTCTTCGTTTACCGTTTGGTATCAAGACCTTACCACTTTGGGAATTAATTTACCTTTTGCATATCATTAAGATGGAGAAGAGATACATCAATCATTTCCATTATTTTCTTTATCTTTTAGTCAGTTATAAAAATCGATCATCATAGGATTGCATTGAATCGACACCAATGCAGGCATATACCAGATGACCTCTCTCGCTAACTTCCCGTACTTGACACACAACATCGACAATCTTATAGTATCAGCGATACAGAAGCAATATCTTATCAAGGGGAAGATGTTCTAGTATGCGACTGACAGAACGGAAAAGGCGCATTGTCGTCGGAGATATACATGGAGAGTTAGAAGGATTCACAGAAATTATAAGTAATGCGGGATTGATTGATGGCAAAGACAACTGGAGCGGCGGAGATGACATCTTAATACAAACGGGCGATGTGATAGACCGAGGACCTTATTCTAGGGAAGCCGTTGATTTATTAAAGAGACTCCAGAAAGAAGCTGCCGTCGCCAGAGGTGAGGTCGTACGCCTTTGCGGTAACCATGAACTGATGCTTATTCAGGAAGACTTCCGTTACGCAAATTTTAACGATCCAAAGTCCTTTGTGGATGAACTGAAAAATGAAATTGCAAAAGGCGATGTGCGGGCTTCATATACCGACGGCGAGAGACTATATACTCATGCCGGTCTGAGATCGGCCATAAGAGAAACCCTTGTAGCTGAAATGAGACCTGCAAAACCGAAATTGAAGACAAACAAGATCGATCTATTTCTGTTATCGGACCATATCAACAGAATCTTCATGGAGTCCGTAGAGAATGATGATCTCAAGCGGCACCCCATCTTTCATGTGGATGCTGTCAGAGGAGGAAATGATCCGGTCAGCGGCATATTTTGGTGCGACTTTTCGTCCATAAGCCCCTCTTTGGAAGCATGGAAAATCCCGCAGATATTCGGTCATACGCCAACGAGAAGGAATGAGGTAAAGACTGCGCATGGATTAAAGCTCATCGACGTGGACGCCGGTATGTGCCACGTATACGGCGGTGAAAGGGTTTACCTTGAAATTACACCTGAAGGCCATTTACTGCAGCACAGTAAAGCTCTTTCAAAATGGGCAACAATCCTGCTTAGGAAAGGCTAACGAAAAGAATCTGGTATTGTTCTAATTAATTTACATCGCCCGCAATCCATCGCCATTCCTATATTTCCGGTGGTTGAGAGATCTTGAAAAATCAGTAATCGGTTTTTTATTACGGACAACTTCCTGTTATCCACAAATCATCAACCTCGACAAAAATGCAAGACTTCAAATCGCAATCATTGATGTTCTTTCCAAAATATGTGATATGGATAACCAGTTCTGGGAGGTGCCGGAGCCAACTGTGAGTGGCTGGGGCCAATGGATACATGGTTGAATTAGTGTGACGCTGCCGGGAAACCATCGGAAGAAACCGGTCTACGCGACTCAAATAGAGGAGGGCCTATGTCTGCTTATCGAAAAATATTGATAGTGTGTTTTGCACTTTTTCTTTCTTCCTGCGCGTTTAAGCCTGTTCTTACTGCAAAGAGCGATGACATGTCCCGGGAAATTAAACAAAAAGCTCCGATGGTGCTTAGAGTAGATATTTCTCCGGAGGGACGGTATGTTTTATCGGGAGGCTGGGACTATTTTATCCTTTGGGATCTTCTGCAAGGGAAAAAAATTCAAACATTTGCTTATCCCAATGCTTTTATGGGTAATATACCTGCTGTAGCTTTTTCGCCTGATGGAAAACGTTTTGCCACCGGCGGCAAAGTAACAAAGCTTTGGAATTTAATCTCAAGACAAGAAATAATGACAATTGATGGAGCTCCCTTTATAACTTTTTCTCCAGACAGTAAATATCTTTTATGTGGCGGTTCTGCTTCTGGTATTTGGGGCCGCAACTCATCCATGAAAATCTTTGATATAGCAACAGGAAGGGAAATCAGAGATATTAAATTTCCAGGCACTCTTCAGTCGATGGCCTATTCTCCGGATGGCAAATATATCTTATCCGGCAGTAGTGGCGGCAAAATGGATTTATGGGATGCATCGTCGGGGAAGTCTATAAAAACAGATATGGGAAGTGAACGTTCTTCCCTTGGTCCAAGATTTGCTAAGCAAGAAGGAAATTTTGTAACTGCCGTTTCTTTTTCTCCGGATGGTGAATATGCCTTGTCCGGCGGAATGGATAATAGCGTCAGATTGTGGAATGTAAAAAATTTAACTCAGATCAAGAAATTCGTTGGTCATATTGGTAATACAGGTATAAATCGGATTATTTCTGTAGCTTTCTCGCCGGATGGCAAATATGCCTTGTCTGCGGGAGTTGATAGCAAGATAAAAATCTGGGATTTAGCAGCAGGGACTGAATGGAAAGATCTTGCTGGACATACCGGACTTGGTGCATCAGCTAAATTTTTCCCCAATGGCAAGTATGTGATCTCCGCAGGAGACGCTTCTACAAGAATATGGGATGTTTCCACAGGAGAAGAAGTTGCTACAATGATTGCATTTGAAGATGGAGAATGGCTGTTCATAACAGCCGAAGGTTACTACAACGCCTCTGAGAAAGGTGCACAGTACTGGGACGCTAAAGTAGGTGATAAATCTTACAGCGTTGATCAGTTTTACGACGTCTTCTACCGCCCGGACATTGTGGCGACAAAAATGAGTGGGCAGAATATTAGCGGACTTATTTCGATAACGATGAAAGATGCAATAAAATCCCCGCCCCCTCTGGTTGAATTTACCTCACAACCAGCCGCCACCGATCAGGAAAAAATGAAAGTCTGCTATCGTGTGAAAAACAACGGCGGCGGTATCGGCGAGGTGCGTCTGTTCCATAACGGCAAGCTGATCCAGTCGGACGGGTATTATAAAGAAATAGCCAGATCCACCTCTGACAAGACACAACTGGCAGCACTCAACAGCAAAGCCATTTATGAGGACATGCGCAGCATAGTGGTCAAAGGCAAGGTTGACACGGTTCCCATATCCGTAAAACCCAAGGGAGATGTTATTGATAACTGCAAGATGGTGGAAGCCATCCCCGGAGACAACGAGGTCAGTGTTACTGCCTTTAACAGCAGCAATACAGTCCAGAGCTATATGAAGACGGTCAGTTTCAATTCAAGGCTCAAGCAGGAAGAACCCCATCTGTATATCCTGGCCATCGGTATCGACCAGTATAAGGATACCGGTGTCAATCTGAAATATGCGGTAAAGGATGCCAGGGACATAGAAGAGAAAATAAAGGTTCAGGCCGCCACGTTATACAACCCCAGGAACATACACTATGAACTTCTGACAGACAGGGAAGCTACTAAGGTGAACATTGCAAAGAAGATTGATGCGCTTATGGAAACTATAAAACCCCAAGACAATTTTATTCTCTTTGTCGCCGGACACGGCATACTTTTGCAGAACCAGTATTACATGCTCACTCATGACTTCAACGGGCAGGTAAGTGACACGAACATGATCAGCTCCAATGAGATTGTAGAGATGTCCAAGAAGATTAAATCCCTGAACCAGCTCTTCATCTTCGACACCTGTCATGCCGGAGGGGTGGATACCATCGTCAGCGGCCTATACGACGCCCGCATGTCGGTACTGGCCAAAAAAATGGGACTTCATATCTATGCCTCAGCCAGCGATAAGCAAGCGGCAATGGACGGTTATAAAGGTAACGGTCTTTTCACCCATACCTTGCTGGACGGGTTGAACAATAATAAAGAAGCAGACAAGAATAAAAATGGAACGGTCAGCGTGGTGGGCTTAGGGGAATACTCCAAGAAAATGACCACAAATATTTCTAAAGAAATCGGCCACAGCCAGACGCCGTTGATTATTAACTTTGGAAAAGACAGCCCGATATATAAATTACAGTGAACATTTCTAACGGAAATCTTGATAAGAGATTCAGCATACTTGACAGATTTGTTCTAAAATAGTCAGAGTCCTTCAACCTTGTATGAGGGCGCTATGAACCGGTGACCTAAAAAGACCCCGTTTCTCAATAAAAGAGAGCGGAGTCTTTGCATTATTAAGGAGGCGATCATGAAATGGTCAAAGATGGTTCCAGCATTTTTTTATATTTTCTTTCTTATTTCATGTGGTGCTACAGCCACTCCCAATATCTATCTGAAGATTGCGAATACCAGAATGGAGATAAATCAAGGAGCCGAGGTCTCTCAATCCCTCGCGATTTCGACAAATAATAACCTGATTCTTGTCGGTTCCATAAGGTTCACTTCAAGTCTGTGGGACATTTCTAAAGGACAGATGCTCAAAGCGCTGCGGACCAGAGAAAACGATTTCGCGATTCCCAGAGTAGGGGTCAAATTTCTGCCGGACGAGAGTAAGGCCGTCACATTCAACATTCTCTCAACAATAAGGCGTATCTCAATCTGGGATCTTAAAACAGGTACTGAACTAAAAGCCTTTCAAATTGGTGCTTCGGATATGGCGATTGCTCCAGATGGCAAGCACGCACTTGTTGTGGGAGAGGCCTGGAAGGGGCTCGGCATTCTTGATCTAGAGTCCGGTACAATGAGGCAGCTCAAAGGCCACTCTGATTCCGGATGGCGTGGGGCGATCTATACAGCTGATATAAGTCCTGATGGGAAGTACGGCGTAACTGCGAGCTTTGATCAATCCGTGAGGCTCTGGGACATGAAAACAGGTGAAGAGGTGCGGAGATTTTACGGCCACGAGGGGTCATTCAGGGAAGGCATGGTGAATTCGGCCAAATTTTCTCCTGACGGCCGCTACATTATTTCGGCCGGAAGCGATAAGACCTTGAGACTATGGGAAGTTGCAACGGGTGAACTGGTCCGGACATTCAGAGGCCACACAGACGCGGTCAGGATGGCCCTGTTTTCTAAAGACGGCAGAATGGTTATTTCGGCAGGTTTAGATTCAAATGTCAGGGTCTGGGATGTTGCGACTGGGAATACCATTAGAATATTTAAAGGGCATTCAGAAGGATATGCCAGCGGCGTCAGCATTCTGGGCGTAGCCGGGGTGGGTTTCACTCCTGATAACCGCTATGCAATCTCGACCGGTGATGCAACCATCAGATTATGGGATATGTCAACCGGAGAGGAAGTGGCAACAATGATCAGATTCAATGATAACGAATGGATCTCGATCACTCCCGAGGGGTATTACAATTCATCCCCGAACGGCCACAGGTACATGAACCTCCTCGTGGACAAGACACCTTACAGCATGGAGCAGTTCTATGACGTATTTTACCGTCCTGATATTGTGGCGGCCAAACTGCGGGGCGAGGACATTAAAGGTCTTGTGACCATCACCATGCAGGACGCCATAAAGAGCCCTCCCCCGCTAATCGAGCTCAAGCCGGGTGATTTGAAGGGTCCGCGCGCCAAGGCCTGCTACACGGTCAGGAGCGCCGGGGGCGGCATCGGCGAGGTCAGGCTCTTCCATAACGGCAAGCTAGTTAAGTCCGACGGTTTCTACAAGGAAGCGGCCCGGTCATCTTCCGGCCAGGCACAGCTATCAGCCCTGGACAGTAAGGCCATTTATGCCGAGATGCGTAGCTTATCCCTGAAGGGCAAGGATATCGCAGTCCCGCTCTCCGCCAGGCCCAAGAGCGATGTATTCGAGGACTGCATGGAGATAGAGCCGATCCCCGGGGACAACGAAGTCAGTATCTCGGCCTTCAATGCAGGCAACACGGTGCAGAGCGCGCTCAAGTCCATGAGCTTCAAATCGGCCGTGCCCCCGGCGGAGCCGCACCTCTATATCCTGGCGATCGGGGTGGACAGGTACCGGGATAAAACCGTCAGCCTCAACTACGCCGTGAAGGACTCGAAAGACCTCGAAGAGAAGCTCAGGGCCCAGTCGGCCACGATATATAAGCCGCAGAACATCCATTACGCCCTGCTTACGGATAAGGACGCAACGAAGACAAACATAACCGGGAAGATAAATGAGCTTGCCGTGATAATAAAGCCCAGCGACAGCTTTATTCTGTTTGCGGCCGGCCACGGGGTGCTGCTGCAGAACCAGTATTACATGCTCACCCACGATTTCAGCGGCTCAGTCGATCAAGGTTCAATGATCAACTCGAACGAGATCGTAGAGATGTCGAAGAGGATAAAATCTCTCTACCAGCTCCTCATCTTCGATACCTGCCATGCAGGAGGGGTGGATACAATAGTCAGCGGCCTCTACGATGCGAGGATGTCAGTGCTCGCCAAGAAAATGGGCCTCCACATCTATGCTTCGGCCAGCGACAATCAATCCGCCCTGGACGGCTATAAGGGGAACGGTCTTTTCACCTATACCTTGCTGGATGGACTGAACAACAACAGGGCAGCAGATAAGAACAAAGACGGCAAGGTCAGCGTCGTGGGGTTGGGAAGCTACTCCAAGGAGAGGACAACGGCCATCTCCAAAGAGATCGGCCACGCCCAGACCCCGCTCATCATCAACTTCGGGAAGGACTACCCCATCTATCAGTTGAGGTGAACACTACAACCCGTAATCCTCAGTTTTGATGAATGACGACTGCTGAATAGTTGTATGTGGCGTCAGGTTCCGGCGAATTCCATTTTTACTTATCCACGCTTTCTCAATTGCAAATACTAATGTGCATAGTTACTAATTGGATTAATTTATTGAATTCGGGATGAAATGTGGAAATGGAGGATAAACATGGGCCACAAATATGTTGATGTACACTGCCATCTATTTAACAAGGACATTCTTTCCAGGTGGCTTCGAATACTCATTGCCGTGGCCGAGTCGGAGCCCTTCGTGCCCACATCCAACTGGTTAAACGCAGATCTCAAACGAGCTTCACACCTCGACTTTTTGAAGCGGCTTAAGATGTTCCTGGATATAGGCACGAAAGAGGACAGTACCGCCGTTTACGATGAGATGATAAAAACGTATGGGGGCGCATACCGCTCTGTCCCCTTGATGCTCGATATTGCCTACATATCGACTGCCGATGAATACAAGGCCATGATGGAAGAGTTCCTGAAGGAGGACTGGCTGCTTTCCCGCTTGGATAGCTTAGTAGATAATCTCAGAGACAATTCTGATGATAGAGGCAAGAAGGAGCTGGCAGGAATAGAGGCAATACGTGAAGCCGCCAGAGAGGTGAAGGAGATGTATTACGGCTTCAAGGAACACGCCCGGAAGGTTAAGGGGGAAATGTTGATCCCGGTTTTTGATGTCAGGAACAGTTTTCAAACACAAATAGATCAGTTAACGGCCCTCAAGAACAAATGCGGGGATATGGTATACCCTTTCCTTTCCGTTGATCCTAGGCGGCCCGATATTCTTGAAATCGTAAAAAAGCTTGTAGGGCGTGAAAATATCTTCCACGGCATCAAGCTCTATCCGCCCATAGGATTCTCGCCGACCGATCCCGTATTGTTTGGTGACGGCGGTCTGTATGCCTACTGTCAGGAAAAACGCATTCCGGTAACCAGCCACTGCTCTTTGGGTGGTTTCGCCACGTATGCAGACAAAGCCACAGTGTCCGGACATATCTACGATGTAAAGACGAACGCTTTAAGAAAGGTAAGTAATCAGACTATTGAGTTTGAGTGCCATTTTTTTCCCCAGGTTCATAAAGCAATTGAGGAGAGGGCACAAACACTAAACAACCCCGACATCTGGAAATTGGTCGTAGAAAGGTATCCCGATCTTTATCTGAATCTGGCGCACCTAGGGGGAAAGAGCGAAGATTGGAGAACGAAAATCCTCAACATGATGGATGATAAGAACAGGCTTTACAGCGATCTGGCCTGCCACACCAACCCCCTCGTGCTGCAGTCCATCAAGGCGAAGATTTTTGATGGGCAGTTATCGCCGGCAATGAGCAGAATCATGTACGGTTCCGACTACTATATCCTGATACTTTTTACGAGCGATTTTGGTAAATACTTGCATTCGTTCGAGGAAACATTTGCGTCTTGTTTTGACGCCATCTCTGCCGTCAACGCGGAAGAATTCCTGTTTAAGCGGGGATGAGATTTATCTTGTAAGGAGGTTCTGCAACCTTACGTAATTTGTAACACAAAATGGAAACAGCATTTGCTTCTTCCTGTAGTCCACAAGCTGCCGTCTTTGATTTTCATCGTAGATTTCGTATAAGCGTCATTCTGTTGCGAAGTTGCAGAATGACGCTTGAAGAACGGGGCCGCCGCGCGGGGGCTATGGCGATTCAATCATGTCTTCGTAGTTTTTCCCTACAGAAAAGTATGTGAGTCAGGATGATTGTTGTCCGGTCTGGACTGAAACTGGCAAGTTATGGTCGCCAACAACGGGGTAGATTGGTCTGTTGCTGATCGGGGTTTACAGGAATGTAAGATTTTAGGCAATACTAGGACATGGCGAAACAGAGTGTTATTTTCGCAGGAAGCGGGAGATATGTTTTTCACATTGAGAATGATACCCATCTGAATACCTTTGGTGGACTGTTGCATCTATAGGGAAGTAGATTCTCCACCCTGGACATCCTGCCTTTTTTACAGACGGGGCAGGTGGTGACATCGATTCCGCAGATCCTGAACAACTGTTCCTGCCATGTCTCCTGTCTGTCACTTTCTTTTGTCACGGTTTTGCCAGTTCCGAGGAACTCACGGCATGACGCGATGTTGTCTTTGCGGTTTCTGTTTGCCAGCAGGCCGAAGTGTCTTATCCGCACATAGCGAGAGGGCAATACATGAAGCAGGAACCTCCTGATGAACTCGTCAGCCTTGAGCGTCATGGTCTTTTGACGGTTATTGTCTGCATAATCCCGCCATAAGAATGAAACATCGCCGTTACAGATGTTGAGGATGCGGTTATTGCTGATGGCGATCCTGTGGGTATATCTGCCGAGGTACTGAAGGACACCCTTGACGCCAGCGAAGGGCGGTTTGCAATAGACGACCCACTTCTTATGATAGAGATGTCTCCTGAAGGATTCGAAGGTTCCGGGTTCCTTGAGATGGCTGATGCTGCCGGGGAAAACGAGATCGCTCCCTGCGAAGTTTTTTTTGAGAAGGTCAAGGAACTTACCTCTGAACAATGCCGACATGACCCTTACGGGAATGAAGAAACCTTTGCGGCATGGCACCCATCGGCCTCCGTCAGGGGACAGCCCACCCCCGGTGACAATGCAGTGGACGTGGGGATGATCCATGAGGTTCTGCCCCCAGGTGTGCAGAACACCAATGACCCCTATCTTTGCGCCGAGATGCTTTGGGTCATTTGCGAGTTCCGTGAGTGTCTCGGATGCGGAGCGGAAAAGCAGATCGCACATGACCTTACTGTTCATTGAGACCAGGAGATTCAGTTCCGAGGGGATGGTGAAGACCACATGGAAATACTGAATGGGAAGGAGGTCATTGCTGCGGGCCTCGATCCATTTTTCTTTCTGTAAGGTCTGGCATTTGGGGCAGTGCCGGTTCCGACAGGAGTTATAAGATATTTCCAGATGGCCGCAGCTGTCGCACTTATCCTTATGGCCGCCAAGGGCAGCGGTCCTGCATATCTCGATGGCATGCATGACCCGCAAATGATTGCGGGGCATCCTATGGGATTCTCTATAAGCAAGGCCGTACTGACGGAAGATGTCCGCCACCTCAAGGCCGCCAGATGTTCGCATCCGCTCTCCGGATTACGAAATCTGTTTGGCTGATCTATCGAGGGGAGACGTTACCTGCGCCAGATTCAGACGGCTGACATGCAGGTAGACAGTGGTCGTTGTGGGAGACCTGTGGCCTAGAAGAAGCTGGACATGATGGAGACTCGTGCCCGTTTCAACCAGATGGGTGGCAAAGCTATGCCTCAACGTATGCACGCTGGCCGGCTTTTTGATCCCGGCACGCTTTTTTGCCGCGTGAAAAACACACTGTATCGTACGTGCGGCTATGTGGTCATTATTTTCTGCCCCCTCAAACAACCAAACAGTAGGGCGATATTTCCGCCAGTATTGTCGCAAATGATCAAGGGTCGTCCGGGACAATATGGAGTAACGATCCTTACCTCCCTTGCCCTGATTTATCCTTACCATCATCCGTTTACTGTCAATATCGGTTAGCTTGAGGCGCGCTGCTTCGCTTACCCTCAATCCTGAAGAATACGTAATCATAAGGATCGCCTTGTGTTTGAGATTCTTCGTAACTGCAAAAAGTGATTCCACCTCTGAGATATCAAGAACGACGGGAAGCTTTCTCTTGACCCGGGGATACCTGATGTTCTCCACCGCCAATTCACGTTTCAGCGTCGTTCTGTATAAAAATTTGAAGGCCGCAACATAGAACCGCAATGTTCCCTCGGACAGATGTCTTTCCTTCATGAGGTAAAGCAGATACTCTTTAAGTTCGTTTTCCCCCAACTCCTCCGGCGACCTGTTAAAATGTTTTGCCAGATTGTCCACTATTCTCAGATAATTCTTTTGGGTACTCGGTACGGCTCCATTCAACTGAAGGTCTGCCAGCATTTGTTCTCTCAATTCTCTCATAATACAATCTCCTTTGATGATAGATTCCCGCCGGCTCATGCCGACGGTACAGCAAAAAAGATTGTAATGGGATTATGCTTGATCAACAAGCGCCATCAAGGGATCTACGTTGAATATGCAGATAGTTTATCTTGATCAAACAAAGGTGGGCTAACGGGGTCTACCGCGCAGCGGTTTAGTTCTTCAAACGAAAATCAGCAACGTGAGGTAAATTACGGGATGGAATTTTTTCTTTGACTTGCCACGCAGATGAGAGTACCTTCTATCATTCCTGCCTGGCC
>CAITLA010000185.1 GCA_903893135.1 uncultured Syntrophaceae bacterium
GGCTAATCTGGCGGAAATGGCTAATCTTGGCATACCGGTGCCTCCCGGTTTCACTATTACGACCGAAGTTTGCAATTATTACTATCAGCACAATAAATCTTATCCGCCCGAGCTTGAAGCGGAAGTGAAGCAGGCTCTCGCCGATGTTGAATCAATTATGCAGGCGAAATTCGGTGATCCGGGGAATCCCCTGTTGCTTTCCGTTCGCTCCGGTGCCCGCTCCTCCATGCCCGGCATGATGGAAACAGTTTTGAATGTCGGTCTTAATGAAAAGACGATAAAGGGTCTGATCGCAAAAACCGGTAACGAGCGCTTTGCCTATGATGCATATCGTCGCCTGATCATGATGTACTCGGATGTAGTCATGGAAAAGGCAGCCGGAATCGAACCGGAAGAGGGCAGGGGGGTCCGCGTACAGCTCGAGCATGCGATGGACAAGATGAAAAAAAAGCTGGGCGTAGTTCAGGACACTGATCTCACTGCGGCAGACCTGAAAAAGCTAACCAAAATATTCAAAAACATAGTCAAGAAAATCCTGGGGAAAGAATTTCCCGATGATCCCTACGAACAGATCTGGGGTGGAATCGGCGCCGTCTTCCACAGTTGGAATGGAAAGCGTGCCATTTCTTATCGGCGCATCGAGGGTATCCCGGATGAATGGGGCACTGCCGTAAGTGTCCAGTCCATGGTTTTCGGAAACATGGGCGAGAACAGCGCAACCGGTGTCGCCTTCACGAGAAACCCCGCGACGGGAGAAAATATATTTTATGGTGAATGGCTTGTGAATGCGCAGGGTGAAGATGTCGTGGCTGGCCTGCGCACGCCTAATCCGCTAAACATAAAAAACAAAACTGATGACACGAAACACATCCAGAGCCTCGAAGAAGCCATGCCGCCGTTGTACGGAGAACTGGCAGATATACGAAACAGGCTGGAAAAACATTACAAAGACATGCAGGATATCGAGTTTACCATCCAGGATGGCCGCCTGTGGATGCTCCAGACACGCACAGGCAAGCGCAACGGCCCCGCAGCGGTGAAAGTGGCCGTGGAAATGGTGCGGGAAGGTCTCATCGATGAAGCCACGGCTGTCCTCCGGGTGAGGCCGGCGCAGCTCGATGAACTGCTTCACGACATGCTCGATCCGGCGGAGGAGCTAAAAGCCCGTGTACTTGCCAGAGGCTTGCCCGCGGGTCCCGGCGGCGCCACAGGCCAGGTAGTTTTCACTGCCGATGACGCGGCGAAATGGACAAAGGAAGGCAAGAAAATCATTCTTGTGCGTCACGAGACCTCACCCGAGGACGTGCACGGCATGCACGTCGCCGAGGCCGTGTTGACAGCAAAAGGCGGTATGACCAGCCATGCCGCGCTCGTGGCCCGTGGATGGGGCAAATGCTGCATCGTCGGCTGCTCCGCCCTGGAAATCGAGATGAATAAAAAGTTGATGACGGTCAGCGGCAGGACAATAAAGGAGGGGGACTGGATTTCTCTCAACGGTTCGATAGGCCGGGTATATGAGGGAAAGGTTCCGTCAGTAAGGCCTGATCTTGCGGCTAATAAGGAATATACTGAGCTCATGGGATGGGCTGACAAATTCCGCAGACTCGGTGTACGCACCAATGCCGACCGCCCCCAGGACGCTGCTCAGGCGCGTGCCTTCGGCGCTGAAGGTATCGGGCTTACCCGCACGGAGCATATGTTCTTTGGCCCGGAGCGCATCACGCCGATTCGTGAGATGATCATTGCGGAGAATGAAGCAGATCGCCGCAAGGCGGTTATGAAGCTGCTGCCGTTTCAGCGGCAGGATTTCATAGGCCTCCTCGAAGCCATGCAGGGTCTGCCTGTGACGATTCGTCTCCTCGATCCTCCTTTGCATGAATTTGTGACCCTCGACAGTCAGCAGATAAAAGAGCTGTCCAAAGATCTCGGCATTACCGTAAAGAAACTTAAAGCGCGTGTCGAGTCTCTGCACGAACTTAACCCGATGCTCGGTCATCGCGGCTGCCGTCTGGGCATCGCCTATCCGGAAATTACGGAAATGCAGGCCCGTGCTATTTTCGAGGCTGCTGCAGAATTGACCCAGAAGGGTATCAAAGTTTATCCGGAGGTAATGGTGCCGTTGGTGGGTACCGCTTCTGAATACAATCATCAGGAAGCCATCATTCGCCGCATGGCGGCGGAGGTGATGAAGGAAAAGGGCGTGACCTTCGAATACCTTGTCGGGACGATGATCGAGGTGCCAAGGGCGGCGCTGACGGCGGATGACATTGCCAAGACGGCCGAGTTCTTCTCCTTTGGTACAAACGACCTTACGCAGACTACATTCGGTTTTTCGCGTGACGACATCGGCGGATTCCTGCCCATTTATCTCGAGCAGAGAATACTACCCGAAGATCCCTTCCAGAGCCTGGATGAGAGGGGAGTCGGCCAGTTAGTCGAAATGGGTACCAGGAAAGGTCGTTCTACGCGTCCCAAGCTGAAGGTTGGTATCTGCGGCGAGCACGGCGGCGATCCGAAGTCCATCGACCTCTGCCACCGCGTGGGAATGGACTACGTTTCCTGCTCACCGTTCCGCGTGCCTATTGCGAGACTGGCGGCTGCCCATGCGGCCCTGATAAACAAGTGAAGTACGTAGAGACGCCATAGTCACTCAATGACAAAAAAAGCCGTTGTCAGAACCGGAGAAGGTTCCTGACAACGGCTTTAAATTTTCTCTACCTCCGGCGGTGATTCCGGAATCTGCTCCTACTTCTTTTTTATACTGTAGAGCGCTGATCTTCCGGGATAGACGGCATAATCACCGAGTTGCTCTTCTATCCTCAGGAGCTGGTTGTATTTTGCCAGCCGCTCGCTCCTTGATAAAGATCCGCTTTTAATCTGCCCGCAGTTCGCTGCTACCGCCACATCCGCCATGTAGCTGTCTTCCGTTTCGCCGGACCTGTGAGAAATGACGGTGGTGTATCCTGCCTCCTTCGCCCTTTGAATAGTCTCCATGGTTTCCGTCAGCGTCCCGATCTGGTTGAGCTTAATCAAAATGGAATTGGCGACGCCCATGGCGATCCCCTTTTCCAGCCTTTTTTTATTCGTCACAAAAATATCGTCACCCACAATCTGGACATTGCTTCCGAGGGCGTCGGTGAGGAGCTTCCATCCGTCCCAGTCGTCTTCAGCCAGGCCGTCTTCAATGGATACGATGGGATATTTTTTTACCATGTCCTGATAGAACTTGACCATATCCGCGGCTGTCTTGTTAGGCTTCTTCTCTGCGGACATGACATATGTCCCGTTTTTGAAAAAGGCGCTTGCCGCAGGATCGATGGCGATACAGATATCCTTTCCCGGCTTATAGCCCGCCTTCTCAATCGCCTCCACAATCACTATAAATGCTTCTTCATTGGATTTGAGGTTAGGCGCAAATCCGCCTTCATCACCAACGGAGGTGTTGTAGCCTTTGCCTTTGAGGACGGACTTGAGGGTATGAAAAACCTCCGCGGACATGCGCAATCCTTCCTTGAAGTTCTTCGAGCCGATGGGCATGATCATGAATTCCTGAATATCGACATTGTTGTCGGCGTGCTGGCCGCCGTTAATGATGTTCATCATAGGGACGGGGATATCCTTGGCGATGATGCCGCCGATGTATTTGTAAAGGGGCAGTTCCATGGCTTCGGCAGCGGCCTTCGCGCAGGCCATTGATACGCCTAAAATAGCGTTGGCGCCGAGGGCGCCTTTATTCGGCGTGCCGTCCAGTGAGATCATGGTGTAATCGACCTCCCTCTGATTGAGGCTGTCCATGCCGATGACCTCCGGCCCGATTTTGTTGATAACATTGCTGACAGCCTTTAGTACACCTTTGCCCAGGAACCTTTTTTTGTCGCCATCACGGAGTTCGAGCATTTCATGCTCTCCCGTGGAAGCGCCTGAGGGCACGGCGGCACGGCCGGTAATTCCCGAAAAAAGGGTCACTTCTGCCTCAACTGTTGGGTTGCCCCTTGAATCCAGAATTTCCCTTGCGTATACGTTGATAATTTCAGTCATATGGCCTCCTCTTGTTTATGTCGGTATGTTCCTTTCAATATACCAATCCGGCTTAAAATTCAAGGACGTTGTCATAAATATGTGAACGACCTTGATAAAATACGGAAACTTGTGTAGATGAAGAAGAATTGCAATTAGGAGATGCGCTGGCAGTGTTGCGGAAGAAGGGAACGAAACTTTTTCTCCATCTGAAAAAATGGCTGGAAAAGGCTGTCCTGGATTATAACATGATAGAAGAGGGGGACAGGGTCCTCGTCGGTGTTTCTGGAGGCGCAGACAGCCTTGCCCTTCTTGACCTTCTCAATACTCCCATGGTGTATGTGCCGCCGTTTTCCATCATCGCCGTAAATATTGACCCGGGGTTCGATCCGACGTATAGTGACTATAATAAACTTGATAAATACCTGAGAAAAAATAACCTCAACCACTATATGGAAAAGACGGACATCGGGCCTCTTTCCCACAGTGACTACAATAAGAAAAACCCCTGTTTCCTCTGCTCGCGGTTGAGGAGGAAAAGAATCTTCGAAATAGCGGCGGAGAAAGAGTGCAACAAGATTGCCTTCGCCCACCACAAGGATGATATTATAGAGACGCTGCTCATCAACCTCTTCTTTGGGAGGGAGATCAGCACCATGATGCCGAAGCAGACGATCTTTCAGGGGAGGCTGCATATCGTCCGTCCTTTTGCTTATATCGGAGAGGACCTGATAAAAAAATATGCAAAGGAACAGCGTCTGCCCTCCGCCAGGAATAAATGCCCTACGAGCAATACTTCCCGGCGGATCTATATCAAGAAACTCTTAAAGAAGATGGAGCGCGATAATAAGGACGTCCGTAACAATATCTATAAGGCATTGAGGCACATCAAGAGCGATTATCTGCCGCAAGATATGAGAGATATGAAGTAAGGATCGAGGGGCACAGCAATCTGATGTCATTGACGTCCCCTCCGTGTCATACCCACCCCTCCTATGTCATTCCCGCGGAGGCGGGAATCCAGAGAGGACAGAAGCAGCAAGGAATTCTGCCTCTGTCAAACGTGTCATCTATGGTTGAGAGAACATGGCGAAAAAGAAACCGTCAGGACAAAAAATAATCGCCCAGAATAAGACGGCGCGTCTGAACTACTTCATAGAAGATACCTATGAGGCGGGGATCGCGCTCGTGGGTACGGAGGTGAAGGCGCTCCGGGAAGGGAAGGCGAATCTCAAGGACAGCTATGCCCTGGTGAAGGGCGGAGAGGTCTTCGTTCATGAAATTCACATCAGCCCTTACACCTTCGGCAACAGGGAGAACCATGATCCCTTGCGGGTGCGGAAACTTCTGTTCCATAAGGGGGAGATCAAGAGGCTTTACGGAAAATCCAGGGAAAGAGGACTGGCCCTCATTCCGTTGAAATTGTACTTTAAGAGCGGAAAGGTGAAGATAGAAATCGGGGTCGGAAGAGGCAAGAAACGTTATGACAAACGGGAGAGCCTGAGAGTCAAGGATGACCGAAGGGAAATCGAGCGCGGAATGCGCCGAAAAGATTAAGATAAGCGCCCACCTCAATTCACCCCCCATGTCATTCTCGCCCCCGATGTCATTCCCGCGAAAGCGGGAATATAGAATCAGGGCTCTCAATTCGCTTGACTAAAACTCTATGAAGACCTATATTAAGGTACAGTCTATATCCACTCCATTATGGGGGCGCAAAGGTTTCGACGGGGATATGGAAGCTGTAGTGGCATACCGAGGTTCCTACCAGGCCTCGTTAAACAGGTAGGAAACATTTAAGCGCAAA
>CAITLA010000186.1 GCA_903893135.1 uncultured Syntrophaceae bacterium
CTTTAGGGGGTAATCTATGAACAAGCTGACCGTCGTTATGCCGTTCAGTTTGCAGTCAGGTTTTGAGAGGACGCTCCGGCTTTTCATTCAATCACCGCTCACTGAGGAAGTGATTGTCCTCCATGAGGACGGTTTCAGGCCAACATCTCCAAAGTGCAAAGTTATAAGAGCCGCCTCCCTTGCCTCCGGGGAGGTATTGAACGATCTAATAGAAAGAATCAGGACAGAGTTTCTCATCATAATTACAAAGCCAGAAGATATTGAGATTCCACCCGCCACGCTTGAACGTTTCATTGAAGTAGCGGAATCTACGGATTCAGGCATGGTCTATTCCGACTACCTGGAAAAGAAACAGGGCGACCTCGCTGAACATCCCGTCAATGACTATCAACTGGGAAGCATCCGCGACGAATTTGATTTCGGATACGTAATCCTTTTCTCTATCCCTGCAATCAGACGCGCATTAAAAAAATACGGCCCCATACCTGCCGTCGTTCATGCGGGGATTTACGATCTAAGATTAAAGGTTTCTGTCGACCATGGTTTTTTCCATATTCAGGAGTTTCTCTACACGAAGAAAGAATCAGACGTCAAAGTAAGGTCGCAGCATGATGACCAGTTCAATTACGTCGATCCCGAGAACCAGGCCGTACAAAAGGAATTGGAACTGGTTGCCACAGAACATTTAAGAAATATCGGTGCCTTCCTGGAACCGCGCTTTAAGAATATACCTCAATCGGAGTACAATTTTCCTGTCGAGGCAAGTGTGATAATCCCGGTGCGTAACCGTGTGGGGACAATCGCAGACGCCGTGCATAGCGCCTTGACGCAGGAGACGAACTTTCTGTTCAACGTGATTGTTGTGGACAATTATTCCACTGACGGAACCACTCCGCTCCTGACTGAACTTGCCAGACGTAATCCGGCTGTAAAACATATTATTCCTTCAAAATTTGATCTCACTATCGGCGGGTGCTGGAACGAGGCAGTCTTCTCGGAATTCTGCGGCCGCTATGCAGTTCAATTGGACTCAGACGATATTTATGAGAACCCCGGGACATTGCAGAAGATCATCGACGTAATGAGAAGCGGGGACTTTGCCATGGTCATCGGATCTTACACACTTGTCAATGAATCACTGCAGGAAATTCCGCCCGGTATAATCGACCACAGGGAATGGACGGATGACAACGGACGCAACAACGCTCTGCGCGTCAACGGATTAGGAGCGCCGCGCGCCTTTGATACGGCACTTCTCCGCAGAATCAGTTTCCTTAATGTGGGCTATGGAGAAGACTACGCAATGGCCCTCAGATTATCAAGAGAATATCGGATAGGCAGAATTTATGAGAGCCTCTATCTATGCCGGCGGTGGGAGGGAAATACGGACGCCCGCATATCCATTGAGAAGAGTAATCGCTATGATGCGTTCAAAGACAAGATTCGAACTGTTGAAATCATGGCGCGCCGGAAGCTCCAGGCGAAGTGAGAATCTAAATATGGACGCCCTCGTGCAAGAGAGAATATCAGCGTCATTCGACGGGAATACTCCCGGGCCATCCCTCTCCGCGCTCTGCCGCAATCTCCTCGAAGAGCAAAAGGCCTCATGGCCCGATCTTTCTCTGGGATATGAGGCTCTGGGAAGTGTGCGTGTAAGGGAACTCCATTGCAACGGCTTTTCCGTGAGGCTCCATCATAATCCCGGAAGGATCAAGAGCACTGCCGCCCCGGTTGATCAAAAATCCATCGATAAGAGACCTTGCTTTCTCTGTCTCGAAAATCTCCCCGAGCCACAGCGCGGCATCTTATACAGGGAGGATTTTATTGTTCTCTGCAATCCCTTTCCTATCTGTCCGGATCACTATACTATAGCCCACATCAATCACGTTCCCCAGTCATTTGAAGGAACTGTTTCAACGTTTCTGAAAATGGCAAAGGACTTCAGCCCGGATTTTAACGTATTTTATAACGGCCCGGAAAGCGGCGCATCCGCTCCGGACCACCTGCACTTTCAGGCGACAGCCCGGGGAATACTGCCAATTGAGAAGGAAATAGAAGATAGGACAAGACTCGCCTTCGTCAAAGACGTTCATGCCATTCCTCTTTTCAGGGCGAAAAATGTGGGAAGGGAAGTAATTATTATGGAGGGAACGGATTGCACTGCCATCGGCAACGCCTTGACAAGCATCGTCACGGCCATGAAAAGTGTCCTGTCGTCACCGGCAGAACCGCAGATGAATCTGCTCGGCTCATATGAGGGAAATATATGGCGAATCGTAATATTCCCGCGCCAGAAGCATCGCCCCTCCGTCTATTTTTTGCCCAGCAACGAAAGGATTTTGATCTCACCGGGACTGGTGGAGATGGGGGGTATCATCATAACGCCCATAGGAAAAGATTTTGACATAGTCAATGAGGAACTGATTAGGAAAATTTACACAGAAGTCTCAGTTGACGAAGAAACCATCCAGAAGATACTGGAAGCTCTATCCCTTTGATGCTTATGAACATGACAGCCATTGTTGACAGCACGATGACGTTTGAGGAGGCCACTGCCGGCACAAGGGCGCCCCGGGAGGTAATTGCCAGACTATGCCTCGTCGACGTGCGCTACCGGGCATTGGGCGGCCGATTTCACCAGGGACAACTCATCATTCACCAAGAGGTGAAAACGGACATTGTGGAAATCTTTGGGTTCATGGAGCGGACGGAATTTTCTGTCTTTCAGGTTGTGCCGATCGTGAAGTACGACTGGTCTGATGACC
>CAITLA010000187.1 GCA_903893135.1 uncultured Syntrophaceae bacterium
CATCCTTAAAGGGGCCTGTATAGTCACGGACGTTGAAGTTCCTGATGGGCGCGGTAACGACTTCGCCGTCAAAGGCGGGCCTTTCGAAATTTACTTTTCTCTCTTTGAAACTCTTTATAATCTCCCCGCGGTCATGGCCCACAGATGAGAGAATCCCCATAGAGGTAATAACGACCCTTCGCTTCATTTAAATTTCTCTATAGATATCTTTGAAATCTCTTCGCTTAATATAAACTGGTTCTTCATCGGGATATCCTGTTGTAACAAAGCATTTGATCTCCATCCCTTTCAAGCCGAGAATTCCCTCGGGTTCCTGGATAAAGATCAGGGGCGCCGTGAGAATACAAGAACCGAGGCCAAGTTCCTCCCCTTTCAAGAGATATCCCTTAAGAGCCAGACCTGCGGCAATGTCAATGTCCCTGTGTTTCTTATGTCCTTGTTCCATCGCGCCTGCGCGGAACAGCCTTTCTGCGAGATTGAGAAATGTCATGTTGGTCCCGACAGCAAAAAGTACCGGGGCAGCGAACATGAACTCCGAGAACCGGCTGTAGGCATTGACCCAGTTTCTCAATCTTTTTGAACTGCTCGCGTTCTTAACAGCCTCCAACAGGCGCTCTTCACCTTCGCACATGGCCTGATGCAGACAGTCCTTCAACTCAGGCGAAAGGATGCGGATAAACCGCACGGGTTGGCTGTTTGAGGGAGAAGGCGCCCTCATGGCCGCCAGGATCATTTTTCTTATCCACTCTTCGGGAGGGCATTCGGGTTTGTACTTCCTGATGCTTCTCCTCCCATTGATAAGCTTATCCAGAGGCGTTATGTCCAAAGTGTTAAACCCCCTGTGACCGGTAAGTTACATAACTGATAAGGTCTTTAATTTTCAATTGGGGACCCTCTTTGATATGCGCCATTATCTCCGCTATCCTTTCTTCACCAAGAAAGGGATATTTTCCGCCAATATAGTGGACGGTATCCTTCCCCTGCTGCTGCGCTTCCGTAGAATAAAGTCTGAACCGTGTCAGGAATATCTCATCATCCTTGACGGTGATTCTAAAGCGGCTGTTTATAGTTACGGCGAGCTCCAGAAGGTCAATTGACTCAGCGCCCAAATCCTGGATAAGAAGAGTCTCCGGCGTAATTTCCCTGTCTTCAAGGTCCAGGAGTTCCTCCAGTATTTTCTTTAATTCAGCAAAAACGTCCATGTGCCCTCCACTTTCGGCTGTGCGACTAAAGATGTTTCTTTCATTTTCCGGCTGTGAGACCGCCATCCATGGAAATCTCCGTTGCGTTGATGCCGGCGGCGCTGTCGGAAAGTAGGAAGAGAATCGTCTGGGCAATTTCTTCCCCTGTTATAGCCCTCTTTATCGGCACCATCTCAAGAATTTTCCGATCCTGCTTTTGCAGATAGATTCTGCCCCGCCCTGCCTGGATATAACCGGGGCGAAGAATCACCGTGGTCACACCGCGTTCTCCCAGCTCCAAACCCATATTGCGATAGAGGGCCTCCGAAGCCAGCTTGGCGGCTGCATAAAATCCCTGGCCGGGATTGGGTCTTGCCGCGGCAGCAGAAGAAACAAAAACAAGTCTCCCCTTTCTTCTCTTCAGCATCGCCCTTCCAACCCTTTTCAGAATCGCTGCGCGAAAGGAGATGTTCTCCA
>CAITLA010000188.1 GCA_903893135.1 uncultured Syntrophaceae bacterium
AGGGTTATTTTTCTAGATTAAAAGAAATTTACAGAAAGCACAGAGGCCTGTCAAAGAACCATAGGCAGAACTACTTTGCTTGGTACATTAATTTTAAAAATGGCAACTAATTACCAACACGTTACCTATATATATACCCGATATGACACCTTAATAATGAAATGATATATTCAGGGATCAACATTCAAAAGATATTGGTTCTTCCTTCAGGAGGTAGAGCATAGTGATATTCAGGTTGATAAGAAATATCTTTAAAGAAATATCTTCCGCACCCAAAAAAGTTCAGCATCTCTCTGTCCTCGTCTTGCTTATAGGGTTGCACAGTTTGTTTTTGGGGATTTTCATTTTCTTTTTTACGGAACTCTTCTACGATTTATTTTTCTCGGCAGAAATAGAGAACTTTTTCTTTGTCCGGCAGGCGGGGCTCTTCCTTTTCTGTCTCGGCCTCTTTAATCTTGCTATTATCGTGGAAATGAAGAGGTACTATTACTTCGTTAAGGTCATAATAGCTGCAAAGTCCCTGGCCTTTTTCTTTCTTATCTCCCACGCACACTTAGCTGCGTGGCCGCCCATCATATACGCCGCGGCCGTGGGCGATGGTCTCATGGCCCTGGTTCTGATCTTTTTTTACCGCCGGGCCGGCTTCATCACTGAAAAAGGGTAGGATCACGAAGGAAGGTGTGAACTTTAAGATTGAGGCAGAGTAGATTCTTCAGTTGCAGATCCCTAAAAGACAAATAGAAATATCAGTGACGTGAGAGACAGAATCACCAGGTGCCCTCTGTAGATTATTTTGGGCAGTGAATATTTGGCGGCTATGGACTTCAACATGAAAAGAGAAAGGATAGCGCCTGACAAGGTGATCAAAGGAATAAGCGCCTTCAGCGTCCCCAAGTTCGGCGTAACCGCGTAAGCGGGGATGACACCGCCAAGCCCTGACATTGCAATCAGCCACGGAAGCAGGTTGTGCCCGTTGTAAACAAACTCATGGAAATAGATGTTCAGAAATCCTGCAAAGGCGAGAAACAAGTAGACGTGCCCGACGTGAACAAAATGCTCCCGCCATCCTTTGTCTGTTGGAAATCCCGAGGCCACTAAAGCCAGTGCTGTGAACAATGTGAGAATAAGGCAGGGAAGCAGGGCGTCCCTTATAAATGTTCCCGCCCCCTGGAAGAAGACGGGATATTCCGTCATGTACCTGTCGAGAGGTATTAAGGAAGGCAGCTTTACGGCAAGAACAGAGCCGACGATCAGGATTGTAAACATGGCGCCCGGCACTTCCCATTTTTCTCTCGCCATCATTTCCTGCCAGGGAAGACGAGCGTCGATGCGTACGGATTTATAGGTACAGCTCTTCAGGCAGGAGAGGCAGAGGACACAGTCTTTGGTTGCCTTAGCGGCTGACGGATGGATGCCCATGGGACAGTTTTTGTCTTTCACACAATCCTGTGTAGTGCACTGACTCGAACAGACATTGCTGTTGCTTCCCAACTCCACCAGGGAAAGGGCAGCAAAATGACCGACCACTTTTCCGAGGGGACAGATGTGCTTGCACCAGGAGCGCCTGCCGAATAGAGAGGTGGTGATGACTGCGCCGCCGAGGATCGTGAGAAGAAGGCCGCTGGTCGCCCGCGCTTCGGTGAACATGTGACTTGCATGTTCCATCAAAAATATGACGACGAAACCGGCAATCCCAATCCATATACCATGTCGGATCAGAAATGCGGGGATCGCCAGGAATGTTGTCCGATTGAAATTAATACCGTTGGCAATCACCGGCAAGGGACAGTATCCGCACCAGCTCCGCGCGCTCACGGCGATGGAGAAGATTAAAAAAGGCCACCATACGGACCAGACGACAAGATTTGCCATGTTGTTCTTTTCCGGGCCCAGGAGTGTGTAGAGGATTATGCCTATCATGAACGGGACGGTGAAAAACTGGAGACCCGAGGGAACGAAGCGATGATGGACAAGAGTATCGAGGAAGGGGAGTCTCAGGAGGTTTATTTTTCCGGTGGTGGAAAAGGCTGGGAAATTAACAAAAATCTGCCGGTCCGTGATTTGCTTGCCATCGGTGATGGCAACTGCCCGCTCGATTACCTGGCGCAGTTCATCGATGTTCAGAGGCCAGTCATGATCGACCAGGGCGTTTAACGCATCGTTGGAAAACCTCTTGACATTTTTGTTGAACTTTCTGTTGAACCCTCCAAGAAGACTTTCAGCTATAAGCGGAATATCCTTTTTTCTATCCCGCAGCGGCTTCAATCGGACGACCGCGCTGCTCAAGAGAGTAAGGAATTCCGGGATGAGGCCTGCCTCCGGCCCTTGAATCAGGTCATTTCTCGTAGTTGCAATGATACGTACCCTACTCGTGAGGCTATCGGTTTCGCCTTTCCTCGTGAATCGATGTTCTATAAGATAGTGCGCCAGGAGTCTCTGAATCCTGGGAGCGAGATTTTCAACGTTTTCCAGAATCAGGGTTCCGCCGTCGGCAATCTCCAGATAGCCCCGTCGAATCCCACTGGCATAGCTGGCAACTCCGGGCCCGTGTCCGAATAGCGCCGACTCCTGAGCGATTTCCAGGTGCACTTCGTCTCTTGTCGCGAGGCGGCCTTCCGGGCTTTCCCGCTGTATCGGCGGCGGATTGTCGCACTCCAGGTGAAGGAGCGGCCGGGCTGTGTCTCCGTTGTGATAATGTATCAGCCTTGCCGCCAGAAACCTGCCACTGCCTCTTTCTCCGAGAATCAAAACATTTGCGTC
>CAITLA010000189.1 GCA_903893135.1 uncultured Syntrophaceae bacterium
GAAGACCCCCTTAACTGCCCAAAAGTGTTTTACACCGGGTCAGGCAAGGACGCAAAGTACCACTGCGGCGACATAGTTGGACCGGAGTGCCCGTATGGGAGTCAGAAGCACAAGGCGGCATAAAATGGAATTATTCAACTTCATGTCGGATATGACCAAAGCACAGCGGGACGTCATTGTCTTGGAAGCTCAATGCAGTTTGGAGTCTGGAGACTGTGCCTGCCGCGAGGACAACGCTTGTCTCTGCAACGGGGATCATTTGCGATCTCCGCTTCTGCAGGATTCGGCAGGAAGGCGATAAGGATATATCAATGCCAGGACAAAAAATCACGGCGAGGGGACGAAACGGTTATTTCCGCGTCTCCGAAATCGATGCGATTGTCTGTATGGATGAATCCGCGCAAATCTCCGTGTATTCATCCCGGCATGGGAAAACACCGCCTGTCGTTATCACAGGCCCCCTGGAACATATGCTCAGTATGCTTGATAAAACCAGAGATGCGCTTTCTTCCACGAAGCAGGGCAACTCCAAGACAATCAAGCTGTCGAGCGAATGCGGGCCTGGGGGAGAATGATCAATGGTTCAACTTTCTCCGGACGACTGGATCGAGATCTACTATGCTTTACAAACGAAGCTGAATGCCGTTGAATCAGGCAACTACGGCGAGGGTGACGTGGATTGTGATATCGAAAAATGGAAGTCACATCTCGGCTCCGTCATCAAAGAAATCGGTGACGACGCTGAACACGCCATCAGGCTCGGTATCGCACCGGTAGAAAATACCATAAGATCGAACGCGCGGGAAGACTGTTGCCCTGAGTGCGGGAGCGACGATATCACCGGCTCGGGGAGTACGGAAACTGACGGCCATTATTACTGGACTGATCCATCCTGCAACAAATGCGGATCGGTCTGGCGGCAGACTTATGTCCTTTCCTTCGAAGGAAGTGAAATTCTGGAAAGGAGAAAAACACTAAAATGATGTCACAAACAGAAATAATCGAACAGTTGAAAAAACTGGACGGCAAAAAAAGCAATGAACGGCAGAGAATCCTCACACGTATAAACGCGTGGAAGGGCGTTCATGAAGAAGTACAAATTAACTCTGACATGTTTAATGAAATCAATGAAAGAGGAGGTAAATGAAAGCAAGAGTACATGTAGATGCCGTTCGCAGAGACGGCAAAGCGGTCAAGCTTTTCAGCAGAGAGATCAATTCCGAAGGCCTTTGGTACAATATTAATGTGAATACAAAAGGAGTTGATCTACTGGAAGAAGGTGCGCAAGTCTTTGCGTACCTGAAACCGCCAGTTCAAAGCAGTAAAAATGGCCACCTCATTGCCGCGTATCCCGTCAGAAACCCGTCTAATTAAAAAATCCGGAGCGTTCTTAAGAGGAAATAGTATGGGAGAATTTCTCGTTATTTGGGAAATAGATATATCTGCCGATACATCGGCAGAAGCCGCAGCGGAAGCTCTCCGTATACAACGAGACCCATTTTCAGAGGCTACGTTCTTTACCGTTGTCGATAAAAAGACCGGAGAAAAAGCAACTGTGGATTTGGAATATCTCGATGAAAACCAGGGTAGTGATCATGGCGAAAACCCGGAAATATAATCCGACCGGGGAAGAGCTTAAGACCGTCCGCGATCTTTACGACGGCACTACCGTGAAGATCAATGTCATCATGATGCGCCTCAAGCGGAAATATCCCCGCTGGTATATACGGAGGCTCGCACAGAAAATGGGGCTTGCAAGGACCAAAGAGCCCGACTGGAGCAGGCAGGAGATCACGTATCTTCTCGATCATTACCACATCTGCGGCTATACGGCCCTGCGGAACGCCCTAAAGAGAATCAACGGCGGTTTCGCCAGGTCTACAACCGCGATCTATCTGAAGGCCAAGCGTCTCATGATCTGTAAATCCGATCAGGGTTATACGATGCTCGGTGTCTGCGCTCTTCTTGGCGTCGATCACCACAAAGTCAGGAAGTGGGTTTCCAAAGGTTATCTAAAAGGCAAACCCAGGGGGACAAAGCGTAAGAAGTGCCAAGGCGGCGATATATGGTTCTTCGATTCCGCCTGGTTAAGGTCGTTCATCATCAGGCATCCGGAAGAGATTGACCTCCGAAGGGTCGATAAACAAGCCTTCATCGGGATCCTTCTCTGCAATATCGAGGATCTCATGACTATCTGCCGTTGCCCGAACTGCGGTGATGAATACCAGAGAATGATGAACTGGACTGGTAAAGGCACTCCGCGGATCAGGTGCGACAGCTGCCGGGAGCTCGAAGACGTCCATGTTCCGGAATATGAACTCGGTAGAATGGAGGTAACAAATGCGAATTTCTGAACTGGGAGACCTCATGCTCGATGTCGGGATTGCTGTGAGGGTTCTTAACCGGTGGTCTTTGACCGAGGTGGAACCTGACCTTTCTCCAAGACAGGCAGAGGAAATAAGGGCAATGAAGGCGGAACTGTATCGCAATACGGTAACCGAAATTGCCGGCTTTCTTAAAGACGAGGGATACATCGTCTTTGCGGGCGAAATGTCCCTCCCCTGCGAACGGAGCACTCCGGCACCGGTAAATGGATAGCACAAAAAAGATCAGCGTCAACGAGCTTTTGAACCAGGTCATTGACGCGTTCAAGGAGCCGGGGAAGCTGGCTGTAACGATGGCGGAAACCCAGAAATGGGTCACGCCGTCATCGAAATGGTCCATATCCAACCAGATGCTGCTGGCGCTTGCGAACACGAGGGATGCCCGCGGTATCCAGCAATGGAATGAAGCCGAACGGAGAGTTAAAAAGGGAACTAAGGCCGTCTATATCCTTGCTCCCATCACTGTCAAAAAGGAAGTGGAAGAAGTCATCGACAATCCAGACGGCACAAAGGATACAAGAATTTCCGAAGTTCCTGTAGCCACCATGTTTCGTCCGGTC
Source organism: uncultured Syntrophaceae bacterium (assembly GCA_903893135.1). Classification (GTDB taxonomy): domain Bacteria; phylum Desulfobacterota; class Syntrophia; order Syntrophales; family UBA2185; genus Fen-1135. The sequence continues at coordinate 2,945 of CAITLA010000189.1, forward strand.
CCCGTGTTCAGAGTTGAGGATACGTTAGGATGGCACGCGGAGAAACAATGCTGGGAGGAGATGCCGCTTTCGTATAATCCCAGAACGCTGCCTTCTCTTATGGGCAAGGCCGAGGAATGGGGTCTCCAGGTACATTACACGGCCATGGAGAACGGGCTATTAGGCGCGTACTCGCCAAACAACCAGAAAATACGGCTGTCGAGCGAGGAGCCAACGGTATTCTACCATGAGCTTTCTCACGCCGCGCACCACAGGCTGACAGGAGACGAGTTCAAGGGCATTCCAAAATGGAAACAGGAGGCGGTAGCCGAATTGGCGGCGACCGTGCTCGCGATCCTTTATGAAAAGGATTATCCCACGCCTTCCAAGGCGTCTTACAACTACATCAGCGGATACGCCGAGGACTGCACCAACATCCCTAAGCTCTGC
>CAITLA010000190.1 GCA_903893135.1 uncultured Syntrophaceae bacterium
ATGCCCTCCGTCTGTTTCAGTGCGTCCTGCTCGCGGCGGATCAGGTCATTCAGTTCGGGATTAGTTTCTGCCGTGCGAGCGCCACTTGCCGCGAGAGCTCCCTGTACGGTATGTCCCCGGGCTGCGTCGGCTGTCTTGAAGGCAAGTCCGGCCGCGTCTATTCCCAGTTCCCTTTCTACGGGTGTTCGGTAGATCTCGCCCAGAAGACCGATATAGTCGTCCATGATAATCTTCAGTCTCTGTATCCTTGAGTAGTCTGCCTTATCCGTCTGGAAGCGCAACAATATGTCTGTCGCCTTGGAAAGGTCATTCACTGCATTCTTGAGATTTCGCAACCGGTAGTTCGCCATTCCCCGGAAAGCCAGCCTCTCGGTCGTGATATAGTGCTCTTCACCAAACCTTTCGACGGCTCTTGTGTATGAATTCGTTGATATCGTGAATGCCTCCTTGTTTCTGCCTGTCATCAGGAGAGAAAGTATGAAATTGTGGTTTCCTAGGAAATTTTTCCGGTAGGCATACTTATCATCTTTCGCTCCCTTGAGAGCGAGGTCGAACTGCTGAATTGCTTCGGCGAATTTGCCACGAGTGGCAAGCACGCTTCCCAGCAGCATGCGGGTGTTGCTCATGCTTCTGGAGTCACCCGATATACCGGACGCTTCAAAAGAATGCACGGTAAGCAATGCCAGCCTTTCTGCTTCGGGGAGCCTTCCTTCGGCTCTCAGAATATTGGCAAGCCTGCCTAATGCGGCAGATGTCCTCAGAGAGTCTTTTCCTGCATGTCCCAGAGATTCTTTCAGTGCCTCCCGTGCCTCGAGTTCCGCTTCCATAAATCGTTCCTGCCTCATGAGGTTCATTGCGAGGCGCAGCCTGACATTTATGGCCCGCATTGGCACTTCATCTTTTACTGCTTGCGCGAGATTGAGATGTTGACGGAAATACTTTTCCGCTTCGGCATTTTTTGCATGGGCTTCCAGGAGATTGGCCTCCATTCCCGATTCTGCCATATCACAAAATTGGAGAAATCTTACATTCCGCCGCTTTTTTTTAGAGGTGCGACAGAAGGCCTTTCCATCATCTGTCGTCTTTTGTGCCTTATTCAGTTCCCCCATCTGTATATAAGTTTCAACAAGCTGTTCATATATTGCAGGTGCGGCATCTATTATCAAAGCGTCTTCCAGAAGATTCACGGAACGATTAAAATTGCCTATATCCCTTTCCACCACTGCCAGATGAAGGAGTATGCGAGAGTTATGGGTTCCTGTTTTTTCGGAGAGTCGCAGCGCCTCGCGCAAATCTTCAAGGGACTGTTTCGTCCGGCCTAGCTGCCGGGCGGTCTCACCTCTCTTATGATAAAACAAGCTGTCGGCGTTTGCGGGTGCAACGGCATCGGCCTGGACTATAAGCCGTTCGGTTATCTTTCTATCGAACTGTCCCGGCTGCTCCAGAATTGACGTAATATCATCTATTCTCCTCGGGGGAGGTACAAAGGCAGAAGTGCCGCTTATGGAGACGGTCACTTTTTTTGCCTCTTCAAGAGACATCTGCGTTGCGCATGACGGGAGCAGGAATACAATCAGGACTAAAGGAAGAAGTTTCTTGATGGGAGAAAGTCCGATAAATGCATGACCATCACTTATTTTTCTCATGATCGCACCTTGAGGTTGCTCCTCAAGTAATCTTTAAAGTTTTCGTAGCTTGCGGGAAGCTCAAAGGACCCCCCTTTTTTCTGGTCAATGCCCTTCAGGCTCTCCGGCAGTTCAGGGCTTATTCCCAGGAGGCCTTCGATTTCATCGGGAAATTTTGCCGGATGGGCCGTCTCGATGGATACGCATAAGGGGAAGTCACCGTATCGTTCCAGGTATATTTCAAGGCCCCTCCAACCTACTGCTCCGTGCGGCTCCAGCAGGATTCCATACTGATCGTGTGTCCTTTTGATCGTTTTCTTTGTCTCCTCGTCAGTGATGCTCACGGAGAAAATCCATCTCCGCATCTCGCTTATGTCCGGGTATCTATGGACAGCTCCCCCGCGATCAACTGTTCCCCCATAAAGGTCGAAGAATCGGGCGAGGTTGCTCGGATGACCAACGTTCATGGCGCTGGAGAGACACGCTCGAGACGGTGATATTTTTTCATAGACGCCTGTCTCCAAAAATTTAGGGAATTCGTTATTCTCGTTAGTCGGCATGACAAGCCTTTTCACAGGGAGGCCCATCCTTCTTGCGTATTCACATCCCAGGGCGTCACCGAAAT
>CAITLA010000191.1 GCA_903893135.1 uncultured Syntrophaceae bacterium
ACAACACCCGGTACTGCCTGAACCGGTACAATTGAGAATCACTTATGAAGATGAAAAAGTTGTAGAGGTGGTTCCGGTAATCGGCTATGCCCATCGGGGAATAGAAAAAGCATGCGAGCTCAACGAATACGCCAAGAATATTTACCTCTGTGAGCGTATTTGAGGAATCTGCAGCTACATCCACAGCGTGTCTGTGGTCGAAGCGATGGAAAGATTGTGGCCGGTGGAATTATCACCCCGGACAAAATACCTGCGTACAATCTGGGCGGAGATGTCGCGCGCCCATAGTCACCTTCTATGGTTGGGGCTGTTGGCTGACGCCTTCGGTTTTGAAAGCATGTTCCTGCAGTTCTGGCGCATACGGGAGCGGGTACTGGACCTGATAGAGATGACTGCCGGACATAGAGTTATTCCCTCAGTGAATGTGGTCGGCGGTGTACGCCGGGATATTAATGCGGAACAGAAAAAAGTGGTTTTGGACGCACTGCCTGTAATCCGCAAAGAGTGCGAGGATTTAATAAAGGTTGTGGTCAACGATTATACTGTGAAGGCCAGGACTGTAGGCGTCGGCGTTGTAACGAAGGAGCAGGCCATTTTGTTGGGATGCGTCGGTCCGGTGCTTAGGGCGAGCGGGGTGGGCGAAGATGTTCGCTTAACCAAATACCATGCGTATGGTGACCTCAATTTTGAACCTATAGTAGAAACCGCCGGTGACTGCTATGCCCGTGCGATGGTGAGGGCGAGGGAACTCCTCCAGTCTATCGATTTGCAGATTGAGGCGCTAAATAAATTACCCGAAGGCGAAATAGCCGTGAAAGTGAGGGGAAACCCCCCGGCCAATGAGGCAGTCATGCGCACGGAAGCTCCGCGGGGAGAGCTTTTCTATTATGCAAAAGGAAACGGTACACGCAATTTGGAGCGTATGAAAATCAGGACTCCGACCTTTAACAATCTTCCCTCGTTGTTGGTCATGTTGCCCGGCAATCAATTGCCGGATGTACCTGTTATTGTCCTCTCCATTGATCCATGCATCTGCTGCATGGAGAGATAAACGGCGAAAGGAGTGTATGAATAAATGCCCTACATGTTACCGACCATCTTGAAAAACCTCTTCACCGGATATGCCACCAGACTCTATCCGGTTCAGGTACGGGAGCCTTTTGAAAACGCCCGGGGCCACGTAGTATTCTTAGATGATAAGTGTACTATGTGCGGGGTATGTGCTCTTCGCTGTCCGTCAGTCGCTATTACAACAGACAAGGAAAAGAACGAGCTTGCATTCTACCCATTGCGGTGCATAGTCTGCGAGGTTTGCGTGGAAGTCTGCCCCTCTGATGCCATAGAATTGATTTATAAATGGCGGCCCTCCTCCTATGACAAGCCTGTTGAATTGCATCAGTCCACCCGTCTGGCGCATCTGCGTGAAAGCGCGGACAAAGCCAAGGAAGGAGTGGAAAAAAAGAGAGACTGAAGGTCAACTTCTCAGCGCGAAATAATGAAGCAGGCAAAACGACACTCGGTGTCTTGCCTGCTTTTTTTGCGGCCGGGTATGTTCAGCTTAACAAATTCGAGGAACAAGTTCGCCCGTCGGAAGGTCAATTTCCCTTGCCCCGCCGATGACAGTATTCAGCAAGAGACGCCCGCGGCCCTTTTTGCCCACTTCTCCTATGATGGCGGCGGCTCTTCCATACTTGTGTTCTGCCATTACCTTCATGACTTTCTCAGTATCTTCAGGCGGGCAGAATACAACCATCTTTCCCTCATTTGCCAGAAATAGCGGATCGACGCCAAGAATCTCACACACGCCCCTTACCTCTTCCTGCACCGGAATATGTCTTTCCTCGATTATGATTTGGCACTCTGACTGGGTTGCAATTTCGCACATGATTGCACCGATACCGCCTCTTGTTACATCCCTCATGCAGTGAATATTGGGACTGGCACAGAGGATGCTTTCCACGAGCGAATTTAGCGGGGCTGAATCGGATACGATTTCGGACTTAAAACCCAGGTCCTGCCGCTTACATAATATTGCGGCTCCATGATCTCCAATAGTCCCGTTAATGATCACTTTATCTCCGGGCATCACACTTCTGGGAGAGATTACTCCTTTGTACTTGATAACGCCGATGCCGGAAACATTGATAAAAATTCCGTCGGCCGCCCCTCTCGCCACAACCTTGGTATCTCCTGTAACAATCTGTACACCCGCGTTTGCAGCTGCCTGCGCCATGGATGCAATAATCTTTTCCAAATCATCCATGCTGAAACCTTCTTCGAGAATGAAGCCGGCGCTGAGAAAAAGGGGAATTCCTCCACACACGGCAATATCATTGACTGTACCGTGTACAGATAGGGAACCGATATCGCCGCCGGGGAAGAAAATAGGACTCACTACATAAGAATCGGTAGAAAAACAGAGCTTAATATTGCCTATATCAAAGACGGCGCCGTCTTCCATGCGTTCCAGATATGTATTTTTCAATTTGGGGAGGAACGTATGGGCAATCAGTTCATTCATCAATAAACCGCCCCCGCCATGATCCAGTAGAATCTTGTCATATTGCATCGTTAGATACCTTTCTGAAACTATGGATGATTTTCTAAGAATTTAAGAATTGGATAAAAAGGGATAGCTTTGTGTATGATATGCCTCCGAAAAAAGCCTTGGAGGGCAGGATGCGGCGGGAAGGGGATATTTTCATGAGCTGTCAACTGCTATGTTGAAGGATCGTCAATTTGTTTCACTCTCAACGATCGCTTTCAGGCAATCCAGCATCTCCCGCGCCAGATCCTCATCTATCTTATGAATGGCGTAACCCGCGTGGCAGATTACATAGTCACCGGGCACTGTGTCGTCATCAACCAGGTCGAGGCGGGCTTCCCGCCGCGTACCGCTGATATCGATAATAGCGAGCTTATTCTCATCTATAGAAATTATTTTTCCGGGAAATCCGAGACACATTTTCTACTATTTCTCCTGTTTCATAACATCAACTTCTTTAACATTTCTGATCACGAAGCCCGATTTGCGCAATCAAGGCAGATGATGTTATGGATTTCTTTTTCTTGCGGAAAGTATATGGATTTGCATACTGCGTGTCAAGTCAATATATCATTCTAATGAAATAACCGATGTGACGGACTGACACCGGGCCGCAGGGGGAGGGGCCGTCCAGACGGCATCGGTATGTGAGAGAAACAGAAAACCTGCACCAATGATTGAGCCCCGTAACGCTGATCCGTTGCGTCACGGGGCTTAAGAGAATCATGGATAATATAATAGAGGTATTGCTCAACATCCGAGAGAATCTCAGACATCCTTACGCTTCAACCACGCCTCTTTATAAAACCTGCCGATGCCGGCAAACAGTGCCAGAAAAAATAACCCGAACATGAAGCTGGGAGACGTCCCTACAAGTTCATCTAACAATTTCCCCACATAGAGGAAGAGAAATGAGAGAATCACGATGACATGCCCCCATACACTCATTATGAGCACAGACCGGTAACTCCTCTGCTGCTGTGTTTTTGTTATTGCTGCCATACCGATTGCCTCTTGA
>CAITLA010000192.1 GCA_903893135.1 uncultured Syntrophaceae bacterium
CAAGGATGGCAACGAAGAGATATATGCGATGGATCTCAGCAGCAGAAATCTTGAACGTCTCACCCATAATTTTGCCATTGATGTTTCGCCCGCCTGGTCGCCCGATAATAAAAAAATTGCTTTTGTTTCAAACCGTTCCGGTTCACCGCAAATATTTACGATGGATGCAGATGGAGGCGACGTGAAAAGACTTACCTATGACGGAAGTTATAATACAACTCCCTCCTGGTCACCGAAGGGCAACAGAATAGCATATGAAGGCCTGGCGAATGGGCGTTTCCAGATATTTTCTACAAATGAGGATGGCAGCAGCCCTTTGCAGCTCACCTTTGACAACATTGACCATGAATCCCCCTCCTGGTCCCCAGATGGCAGGTACCTGGTCTTCAGTACGAGGGGCAACGGCAAGCACAGAATTTGCGTGATGAATGCTAACGGGTTAAACGTGAGAGTGCTTTATGAGAATGTGGGCGGCTGCATGAGCCCATCCTGGTCGCCAAGAATAAAATGATCTTCCGACTTTATGACCTATTACCATGTGCATTGGATTGCCATATCCGACAATCCGCCGTAATGATTTGAAAAAGCTTCTGAAATGACAGGCGGGATGGATACTAAACAAATTGTACAGGGTGCAGAAAACAGAAATTGACATTTTTGTGGTTGACCTTTAGGATGGATTGTGGTTTAGAAGACTTCAAATCGGCAAGCAAGCAATTTTTTTAAACCAACCAAGAGAGGAGAGAACACAATGAAAAGGAGCCTTGCAATACTAGGGATTATCGGGTTGATAGTGTGCCTTTCATTTATGGTTATGACAGGATGCGCAAAAAAATCCGCAGTAAAAGATCAGGCAGTTTCAGCTGAAGAAAAGGCTGCTGCGGATAGGGCGGCGGCCAAGGCGGAAGCGGATACAAAGGCACGGGCTGATCAAGAAGCCCGCTTGGCTGCTGAACAGAGGGCGAAAGAAGAGGCGGAAGCGAGGGTAGCCCCGCAGGCGGAGGCTGCTGCGGTAAAAGAAGAAATGACATTTAAGGATGTACTTTTTGAATACGATAAATTCAGTCTCAAACCCGAAAGCAGGGACATTCTCAAACAGCTTGCAGAATGGCTGACCAATAATAGAAATAACAGTGTTCTCATTGAAGGCAACTGTGATGAAAGAGGAACGACTGAATATAACCTTGCCCTTGGAGAAAGACGTGCCAAGGAGGCCATGAAATACCTCGTTGAACTTGGGGTTGATGGCAAGAGAATAAAAACGATCAGTTATGGCAAAGAAAGACCCCTGGATCCCGGGAATACTGAAGAAGCTTGGGCAAAAAACAGAAGAGATCACTTTGTCGTCACATCCAAGTAGTAGGGTTATGCTGGGGAGGTGTAACGCTTGAACAGAATCATATCCTTGTTTATACTCGCATCTCTAATCTGCACCGCAGGTTGTGCAACGACCAAAGATCTGCAGCGCGTTCATGGGGATTTTGATAGGCAAGTCTCTGCTTTAAAAGAGGAAAATGCAGGTATCCGAAAAGATATTGCGAAGATTAAAGAGACGCAAGCGTCTTTACAAAAAAGCCAGGCAGAAATGCGTGCAGACATCACTGAACTGAGAGATGGTATCCAAAGTTTGAAAGGTATAACTGAAGGATTAAAAAAAGATATAGCGGCATTAAGGGAAAAACTTGATAATGTATCTTTAAAAATAAATTTTATAGAAAACTTTCTTGAAATTGGAAAGAGAGAAAACCATTCAGAGAGTGATAAAGCGGGAAAGATCGCTGCGAAAAATGCCATGAAAGGGAAAACGGAAAAGGAATCGGCATACGCATTAGCCTACGAAACTTTTAAGGAAGGAAAGCATGAAAAAGCCAGGGGGGAGTTTCAGAATTTTCTGAAGCAATACCCTGACTCGGAATATTCTGATAATGCCCAATTCTGGATAGGGGAAAGTTTTTATTTTGAGAATAAATATGAAAAGGCCATACTCGAATATGAGAAAGTGGTGAAAAACTATCCCAAGGGCAGTAAGGTTCCATACGCCCTGTTGAAACAGGGGCTTTCTTTCTTGAATCTCGGCGACAAATCGAGTGCGAGACTGATTCTGCAGCAGATAATAAAAGAATATCCCAACACCAACCAGGCAAGAATAGCTAGGGCAAAACTGGTAGAAATTAAGTAAAGGAACAGTAAAGGATTAACCCCTTCTTGTCATATCTATTTCATCGATCCATGGAAATAGGTATGACTCCGGGAGGGGGTTTGAGATCAAAGATCGTCGCATCAATTCCCTTCGCCGGCCCGATATCAACATAACGGATGATGATATCGGGCTTATCATTGTCCCCATATGCAATCGTAACGTTCTGTGGGAGGGTCATATTTTCTATGCGGTCCCGCCCAATGAATCGGGCGCTGAACAATCGGGAGTTGTTGCCTGCAAATAAATCGACTCTGACGAGGTGATCCTCCTCCGGATCTACCCAGAGAGATTGAATTTTTTTGTTTTCAGAAAGGATGTCAACTCTGTAGAGGCTCCCATCGGAAGAACCGTCTAAGGTAATGGTTTTTCCTCTTATTTCAGGATGCATGCCCAGCAGGATAGACGTCATGTCTTCTATCCCTAGCACTGTCGCAGCAATAGGAATAAAATGCGCCAGATTTCTAGTCGTTGCCTTCCCTATATAGAATTTTCCATTCTGTGGCACAAAAACTTTCAGGACATTCTCGTGGACGGTCAAGAAAAGATCTGCTGGACCTATGACAGGTATTGTTTCTAATCTCAATGAGGACGGCTTCTTCAGCACTAAAGCCGCCTTCAGGGGATACCGGCCTTGAGGAGTATTAACTTCGATACGCGCAATGGCTTTAATACCATCTTTGAATTGATTGTCTCTATCGATCTTTTCCAGAGCAACGAGGGGCGAGGAGTAACTCTGTTTCGAGACTCCGCCGATTTCTTGTGTTTTGGTGATGGCACATGCGGAAAAAATGAGGAAGAATGACATGATGAAAAAAAACGACGGCAATCTTTTTCGCATCAGGGCTTTTTCCCTTTGATGAGCTCAGCCAGCTTTTTTTGCAGATCGCCATTGGCAGGATTTAATTTCAATGCCTGTCTGTATATTTCGACGGCCTCACTTACCCTGCCTGCCTTTGTATAGGCGTCTCCCAAGTGCTCGGCGATAGTTGCATCATTGGGCAGGCCATCCGAAGCCTCTCTAAGATATTTTATGGCCAGATCCATTCTGTTTTGTCTGAAATATACCCAACCGAGGCTGTCAATCATGTAGACATTCCCGGGCTTCAACGTGAGGGCCTTCTTGATCATCTTCTCAGCTTCATCAAGACGGATGCCCCTGTCCGCAAACGTATAACCTATGAAGTTGAGC
>CAITLA010000193.1 GCA_903893135.1 uncultured Syntrophaceae bacterium
ATTCATCTATGTAATGGACAAGGTCTACCACGTTCCGAAAGAGGAGATGAGGAGGATAATTACCGATTTAGTGGATATGCCTGGTATCGAGGTTATTCATGAAATCGATTTTACTGCGGTGCTGTCCTGCTGGCCCGATCCGATCCCTGATTTCGGCGATGCTGTCATTGCCTCGGTCAGTAAAATCAGAAAATCCGCAATCGTTACATTTGACCGAAAATTTGCTAAAAACCTAAAATCACTCGGCATGAATTATTGGGGGTAAAGTGTGCGCAATAGAGAGGAAAGTTCTACTGCTTAACTTTCGAAGCTTGCCGGTAAACGACTTTCAGGGTGGAAGAAGATGATTCACCCAGGCCATATCATGAAAGTGAGGCTTTAGACTATCCGATTCATTCATATGCCTAAGGCATCCTTCCTGTAACATTCAACGCTGCATATTTGAAGAAGATACACTACCTTGAAAAAGTGAAGATGCAATTCAGGGCGAAATATCTCACTTGAGCCTTGGATCAAGAGAATCCCGTATACCTTCCCCCAGCAGGTTATAGCCTAAGACGGTGATAAGGATTGCCAAACCTGGATAGAGGGATAGCCACCAGGCGATATCAATATTGTCTTTGCCGGCGGTCAGTATATTCCCCCAGCTCGGTGTCGGCGGCTGCACACCGATACCTAAGAAACTGAGTGCCGACTCCGTCAGAATTGCCCCGGCAACGCCCAGTGTCGCAGCAACCAGGACAGATGCCATGGCATTGGGCAAAATGTGGATAAAGATAATCCTCAAATCACTGGCGCCTATTGCCCTGGCAGCGAGTACAAAATCCCTCTCCTTCAGGGACGTAAAGTCAGCCCGCACAAGCCGCGTGATACCCATCCAGCCTGTCAGTCCGATGATGATCATTATGTTCCAGATAGAAGGTTCAAGCAATGCAATCACAGCCAGGATAAGAAAGAAAGTCGGGAAACAGAGCATAATGTCGACGAACCTCATGATCACGGCATCTGTCCACCTTCCATAATACCCCGCTACAGCACCCAGGACTGCACCGAGGAGAATGGCAATGCCCGTTGCGACAAACCCCACCTTCAATGATATCCTGGAACCCCAGACCATCCGCGAAAAAACATCCCGGCCCAGCTGATCCGTACCGCAAAGGTGGCTGCCCGATGGCGGTGAAAGTACCAGCTTAAGATTAATATCATGGGGATCGTAGGGAGCGATCACAGGTGCAAGGATGGATACGACAAACAGCAGGATGACAACACAACTCCCGGCAAGAGCTATTTTGTTTTTCGAAAACCTCTTCCAAAAATCCGTTCCCATATTCTGCACCCCTATGAAACCCTGATCCGCGGATCCGCCAGGGCATAGGAAACATCGGCAATCAGATTTCCCAGCAGAGTCAATACTGCCCCGATAAGAAGAATGCCCATGACTACAGGGTAATCCCTGGCCATGACAGACATGTAAAAAAGCTGCCCCATTCCGGGTATGGCAAAAATGCTCTCGAAGATAACGCTCCCTCCTATAAGACCGGGCACGGATAATCCCAAGATGGTTATAACTGGAAGGAGGGCGTTCCTGAGGGCATGCTTATAGATGACTTTACGTTCGCTCAAACCCTTTGCCCTGGCCGTCATGATGTAATCCTGCCTGATTACCTCCAGCATATTGGACCTCATATAACGGGAAAGGCCTGCCAGTCCGCCAAAGGCTGAGAGCATGACGGGCAGGATAAGGTGCTTCACCACATCCAGGAATACCATACCGGGAGGAAGATAGTCGTAATTCAAAGACCGGATGCCTGATATGGGCAACCAGCCCAGGTCAATGCCAAATAAGATCATTAGAAGCAGGGCCAGCCAGAAGGTGGGTATGGCAAATCCTACGAAAACGAAGACACTGGTTACCTTGTCAAAAAGGGAATCCCTGTATACGGCGGAAAGAACACCGATGGGAATAGCGATAACAAAAATCAGGACCATGGAAAGCACATTGATGAGGATGGTAATGGGCAGGCGTTCGATGATCTTCCTCGCAACGGGCCTGCGGTCCGGGGAGAATGACTTCCCCAGATCCAGGACAACAATCTTTCCGACCCATGATAAATACTGCTGGTAGAGCGGTTTATCAAGATCGTACATCGCATTCAGACGCTCCCTGTAATCGGCGGATGCCCTGGGATTCATCTGTGTCTCCATATCAGTGGGGGAGCCAGGGGCGAGATGCATCACGACGAAGCAGACGATGGTTATGCCGATCAGAAGGGGCACCATGGATATCAATCTTTTAACGATGTATCTAAGCAAATGATGCCTCCACGCCATCCTTTGTGGTCATCAATTAAACTATCTCACAAACAGGTTTTGTGTCTTGATATTCTCCAGCATGCGCCAGAGCTGCTTTTCTGAATGAGACTCAAGAGTGATAACCGGCTTAAGCTTCCTTTGATGGATCATTTCAAAAAAAGCATGAAAAGGGAAGTTACCGTCCCCGACCGGGAGATGTTCATCAAGGAGCCCGTTATTGTCATGGATATGGACCTGGCCGATGCGGGCCCCCAAGCCATTTATCCATTCTTCCAAGGGTGTAGTAGAGTATACGTTGAAATGGCCGGTATCGAAGCAATGACATATATGGGGTGAGGTAAATGCATTGAGGAGCAGGGTCAAATATTGACAATCCGTTTCATAGACATTTTCAAGGGCAATCACGGTATCCATATCAGTGGCCTGTGCCAGGAATTGCTTCCAAGTCTCAATGCTGTTCTCCAGCCACTCATGCTCGCTTGATACATAGTATCTCTTGTCGAATGAGGCATGGCATACCACGGAGATGGGTCGAAAATAAGGCACAAGATCAAAGACCTGCTGCAGGCGGCCTGTGGTAGCCTTACGGATTTCAGGATCTGTGGCTCCGGGTCTCAAATCCATGAACGGTGCGTGGAAGCTGACCGTCAATCCGGCCTCCAAAAGCTGATCGGCAACATTCATAAAGTCATCTTTTCGGAGATGGTCGAGCGTGAAATGGTTGAAACTGATCTCAGGATTTATTCCTTCTTTTAAAACCATCGGAAGGAACTGATTGCGGAGAAAATGGAACGGCATATGAACCTGAACCGATTTTAATATACCATGCATGCTAGATTCCATCTCAGTAAATAATGATCTAAGGTCTTGCTCCATTTATCATACGGAAAATTATTTGACAACCGCATTCTCGGCAGAAACCCTTCGTTGGCAAGGCATCAAATTTTTGTTCAAATTTTTGTTGCTAAAAGCAAGCGGACGATTGTAGAATAATGGAAGGTGGTGAGGTCGTTCCCAGAAACGTCACATATATTTTTAGGAGGTGTTATTGATAAAAGAAAGCATAGATGGAAAAGAACGGTTACTCCTGTGCATTAATGCTTCTCTTAAAAGAAAAGCCAAGAACTTAACCATACTGAACGTCAAAGAATTATCTTCCTTCGCAGACTACTTTATTGTCTGCAGCGGAACATCTGACCGGCAGGTCCAGTCCATAGCAGCATCAATTCGAGAAAATCTTAAAGAATATGGTGTTATACCCCTCGGTATAGAGGGCGAAAGGCTCGGAAAATGGGTTCTTATGGACTACGAAGATGTAATCATCCACGTTTTTTACGAACCTATCAGAGAGTTCTACGATATTGAGAGGCTGTGGCCGGATGCGCCGCGCATGGAGGTCGGAGATGATGTGACCGAAATGACGGCTCTCGACAAAGGGATTTAATATTGAAACGTATCCTCGCGGGTCTTTCAGATATCATATTCCCACCAAGATGTTTGACATGCGACACCATCCTCACGCATCACGAGAATCCCCCCTTCTGCGGCGCCTGTTATTCAAAAATACATTTCATACAATCATCGCTCTGTCCATGTTGCGGCATTCCATTTGCCGGAGCTGATGGAGGCAGTCACCTGTGCGGTGATTGCATAGTTTCAAGATCAGCTTTTTTTGCCGCCCGTGCAGTCGGGCGTTACGAAACCACACTCCTCGAAGCGATACACCGGTTTAAATACAACGGGAGAATATCTATCGGCGAAATCCTGGGAAAGCTAATGGCGAAATTCGCATACCCAGCCTTCAATATCGGAGACTACTCCTTGATCATGCCCGTCCCTCTTCATCCGAAGAAGTTGAGGGAAAGGGGATTCAACCAGTCCGTCGTCCTGGCCAGGGAAGTATCCAGGAGATTCCATATATCGTTGGACTTCATGACGCTCAGAAGGCATGTGTATACGGAGCCGCAGATCAGCCTGGGGAAGAAGGAGCGGGCAGCGAATGTTCATGGTGCTTTTTCCGTTACAGATTCTGTTAAAGTTAAGGGACAAAAGATCATCCTCGTGGATGATGTGTATACATCCGGAAGTACGGTAAAAGAATGTGCGCGGGTGCTCATGAAGAACAGGGCTGATCGAGTGGCGGTTCTGACACTGGCCAGAGCGGTTTAGCACAATCGTACCTTTGAATAATTCTTTTCTTGTTATTACCACCATCCCCATTGTAAACTCACGTCAGTATCTATCTATTTAGAAGACAAAGCCCTGAAAATAATGACTGGAGAGAGAACAAATGAACAAAATTTACTCCCGGGAAAAACTAAAGAAAAAAATTGATGCACTTCGCGACAAAGGGAAAAAAATTGTCTTCACAAACGGCTGTTTCGATATCCTTCACGTTGGGCATACCCGATATCTTCGAGATGCTAAGAAGCAAGGCGATGTCCTTGTTCTGGGTCTCAACAGTGATGAATCAGTCAGATCCCTGAAAGGGGAAAAACGGCCACTGATGCCGGAAAACGAGCGGGCAGATATTGTCGCCTCCCTTGAATCGGTAGATTATGTTACGATTTTCCACGAACTGACCCCCCTTGAATTAATTGAATATCTGAAGCCCCACGTGCTTGTGAAAGGAGGCGATTGGAAAGAGGGAGAAGTGGTGGGACGGGAGTCGGTGGAAAAGTGGGGTGGCAGGGTAGTTATCATTCCCGAAATCAAGGGCTCATCGACAACAAACATTATTGAAAAAGTGAAAAAAGCCTATTGTCAACCACTAACGAAGGCATAAGTCATTGTAATTTTAACAACAAATTCATTTATCCGGCGAATGATTATTTTCCTTTACAAGAAGGCATTCTTTATGTATTAACCACAATTCAAATAAAGACTTCATGTGAAGTGTTCTACAGGGTGATCGAGATGGCCACGAAACCAGAGAAATTACAAACCATGAAACCGGAGAAGCGTCAATTTTATAGATACC
>CAITLA010000194.1 GCA_903893135.1 uncultured Syntrophaceae bacterium
AACCGGAAATAGGGCGAATTTTTCAAGCTGCCCAGAAGACGGTGAATAGTCGTCGCATTGTCGGGAATGGCGGCCTTGACGGCATCCGGTGTCGCCAATCCTTCCCTGTTCCTCCTGATTGCCTCCTGGAGACGAAACGCAGCCTTTCCCGTTGGGGCAGCAAGGGCGATGCGCGGTTCTTTGCCCTTTGACTGCTCTACGAGAAGGGCCAGCACCTTTGCCACTACAGTTGTCTTGCCCGTTCCGGGACTGCCGGATATTACGGAAAATCTCTTCAGGAAGGCCGTGACGGCGGCAATCTTGGCCCAGTCCTCATATCCTTCGTCATCCGGAGTCGCAGGAAATAACCTGGATAGACTCTCTCTAAACAGCGGGACATCTACTTCATCGAGACGCGCCTGATTGTTCTTATCATCTCTATCTCCGATCCGATCCTTGATGAAATCGGCAAGCGTCCTTTCATAGTCCCAATAGCGATAGAGATAGAGTCGCGACCGATTATCAAGGATAAGGGGTTTATAATCACCGGGTCTTCCCACAACTTTACATCCCTCGAGAACGGAAGACCATTTGGCCAATGCCGGGCAGAAGATCGTGTCCGCATCATCGCCTTCACCATTTAAGGGCCTGCCTTCCACATATGAAAGGTCAAGGCATATATTTCCTTCTCTCGTGAAACGGCTGACCATTGCGGCAGCAAGCAAAATCTCCGGGGTTTCATTTCCCGAGAGTTGCGTCATGAAATGGGCAAAGTGAATATCCAGGTCGGAAAAATATTTGTTATCAATATTTAGATCAATTGTACTCATATGCTTTACTTTAATTGATGAGCGCCAGGAAAATATGGGTCATTCCCGCCCCCGATAAGGACATTCGAGGGCAGGCTCCGGTGGAAATCCAGATGCCGTATCAAGCACGGCATGACATACTATGTGTTTCCTATCAAAGTCTGCGTTAAGTCCTCTACAAGTCTTTCCTCGGGGCGGTCATAATAGATACCGTAGTGATGCCCCCAGGCAGGATCCATCCCGCGGAGGAATAAATAATACACCCCCCCGAAATGGGTCTCATACTTGTAATCAGAAATCCGTAATTGCAGAAACTTATTCAAGGCCACCGTATAAATGTGATATTGGAGAAAGTAAAAAGACTCCGCCATCACGCGGGAAAGTGTTGCTGCATCGTAATCCGTCACATGGGCCCCTAAGAAGTTTGATTTCCAGTCAACTAAGTAGAACCTGTTTGCGTACCTGAACACCATATCCATGTAGCCCTTCATGTATCCTCTTGCGGGGCTGAACCAGAGCTTCTCCATAATTTCAGGGATTACCAGCACACCGTCCGTTTTACACCTCGATCCGGCAATATTATAAATTGACCTAAGTGCTTCCGGAGAAATGTGCTTAAGCGGAAAATAGAATTCGAGTTCATTGATGCGGTCGCGGACGTTTACAGCCGCGAGCTTCAACCCATTATCCTCTGAATCAAGTGGGATGTTGACGACATTTTCCAGCATGGAGGTGACCGCATCAACCCACTTGTCCTCGAAGCCGTATTCAGGAAGTTTCTGGGAGACAAGAGTTCTTGCCGCGCCCATATCTTTTTGCGTGTAGTCCATGTGCTCCATGATGTCATGAAGAAAACTCCCTGCCCTGGCGCCTTTGGGGAATGCGAAAATTCCCGACGCCTGAGGACCGGTCGCATCTTCATCGGAAATATCCATGTGAGGACTGATATCCCGGTCCGGGAGATCAGCAACATGGGGTCTATCGGAAGTAAGGTAAGAGAAACTTGCTATTTTCCAGGATCTGTCAATAGTCCGGGAAAAATGGCGGCACTCCGCTCTCTCGCCTATATCATAGCGCGCCCAGTATTTACGCACTGCCTCAACGGGCATTTCATAGGCACCTATAGTCCCTGCAGATTTTTGCACAACATCTCCGATGTCGCTCGCAAGTTCACTGTCCGTTAATTTACAATAACGCTCATCGGTTTCGTCGATAACGTTGTCACATGAGTCCGCTCTACCACTGTGGAATAGATATGCAGGCGCGGAAGTGCCTGCCTCATTAAATTTTCCCCAAACCAGATAACATCGATGCCTTGCCCTGGTAAGTGCAACGTATAGGAGACGAACATTTTCAGCGAGAAGCTCCTTCCTCGCATTCTCTTCACTGCATTGCCGGTTGGAAGAACCGACGTCACAGGTTAATCTCCAATCATTGTGTTCATCATGAAAAAACAAAACATCGCCCTTGATATTCGAATCTCCCCATACAAAAGGACAAAAGACGACGGGATACTCGAGGCCCTTGCTTTTATGGACGGTAACGACCTTCACGGCCTTTTCATCGCTTTCAAGCCGAATTTGCTCTTCATCGGATCGCATAGTTTGTGTACCCTTTTGCTTTATAAGCCACCTCAGGAGTGCTATCGGTCCCAGCCTTTTTCCGACAGATTCACGCTGAAGGAGTTCCGAGAGATGAAGAACGTTGGTCAGGCGACGCTCACCATCGGGACAACAAAGAAGACGCTGTTTGACATGTTCCCCAGCCACGAGCTGCCTGAACATCCTGATAAAGCCGTGGGCATGCCAGATTTCATGATAGTTCCAGAAGCGCTCGATCCATATTCTCCATTCATTTTCATCCTTGATGAATCTATCCAGATCCTTCCCATCTGCTCCCATCATATCCGTAGTCAGGGCGCCTCTTATAAGTCCTTCGCGATCCGGATAGGCAATACCCTTCAATACCCTTTCCATCTCCACTGCTTCACGGGAATTAAAGATATTTTCCTTCATATGGAGGACACTGGGAATGCCTATTTCAGAGAGAGAGTCCTGAACAAGAACGGCCTCCCTGTTCGTTCTTACCAGAACGGCGATATCTCCTTCATGGATGGGTTCGATGCCGATGAGAGCCTTCCCTTCCCTGCCCAACTCAAGCAACCGTGCTATCTCCGATGCCACGGCACGGCAAATCAGCGATCTCGCCCTGCCTTTCGCCAGGCCTTTTGCTGTCGGTGATAGCCTGTCTCCTGGAACGATCCACAGATGCAGAGGAGCTTCATTTTTACCATTCACTTTCAGATATCTTTGTTCTTTACCGGAGGCTGCCTCAGCCGGTTGAAAAGAAATCCCGTCATAAACGAAAGCTTTATGCCTGTGTGAAAAGAGAGCATTGATAGCCTTCACCAATCCGGGTTCGGACCGCCAGTTCTCTCTGAGTGCATATTGCATTTCAATGACGGATGCCGCTTTCATGTAGGCAAACACATCCGCACCCCGGAAGTCGAATATGGTCTGTTTAGGATCGCCAATAAGAAAAAGGTCCACACCTTCCTTTCCAAAAATGGCATGGAAAATTGCGTACTGAATCGTATCCGTATCTTGAAATTCGTCAATTATCGCAGATTTGTATTTGCGCCTGATCGCTGTTGCAAGGGCGTCACCCCCCGCCCCTTCCAGCGCTGACCGCATTTTCAACAGGAGGTCATCGTAAAACATAATATTCCGCAGGCCCTTCCGGGCCGCGATTTCTCTTCTGGCAGTTCTGATCATCTCCGTCTTGAGAAACAGAAAATGTCTTTCCATGAGATCCGTCACTGCACGGGCCATAACAGCGACGTCCTCACATAGAGCGAAAAAGTCATGACTCGGCGCTACTGCCCCCTTCTTTATTGATGCGCTGATTCGTGCCTGTGTGAATTTTTCAAAGTCTTTAAACAGCGTGAAGTGTTGCCCGCCGGAAGCGAGAAATCTTTGCATGGCCTCTGTCATGGCAGGCACTCTGCTGCCATAAACATTGGCCTTGAGACTTTGGCTTTTAAGCTTTTCGGAGATCTCTTTCTCACAAGCTGTCCACATCTCCCGAAGCCTGTTGAGTTTCCCTTCGAAAAGCGTCAGCGAGTCGGCAATTGCGGCGATGCCCGGAGGGTCCGCTTCGGGAACGATACTGACATCAGGGTTCATGGCGTTATTGCCCAACAACTTGAGAAAATATCCCGGCTTGAAACCCTGATTCATGGCATACTCGACCAGTTCCGGAAGGGAGTCATAAAAATTACTTCTCCAGAAGTCTTCCACTATCTCTTCTCTTAAGTCTTCCTGATTCGTTACCATTTCCACATCAAAAAGAGTGCCGCTCTCGAAGGCATTTTCATAGAGCATTCTCTGACAGAAGCTGTGAATGGTAAAGATTGCGGCCTCATCAAAATCCCTGATTGCGGAGGTGAGCCTTTCCACTGCTATCTTCCGGTCTCCCTCATTAGGATATTTTTCCAGAAGCCCTCTTAAGAAAGGTTCATCACATTGCCCCTTCGCAAATGAATCCAAGGCATCCTTGAGTTTTCTCCGGATCCTGTCCTTCAACTCTTCTGTAGCCGCAACAGTAAATGTAACCACGAGGATGTCTTTAACAGCCAGCCCTTTCTCGACTATGAGACGGACAAAAAGGCACGTTACGGCGTAGGTCTTTCCTGTGCCTGCCGCGGCCTCAATAAGATTTTTCCCGTCAAGAGGACTGTTAATCGGATCAAATTGTTTCATGTGTCCATAATTATCCTGTTTGCTGCCATAACGTTATGGTTGCAGATCTATTTGATGTGCGAAGAGCGGCGCAAAAATTTCTTCTGCAATCCCCTGAAACTCTATATCAAGGGGGTCCACATTGCGGAAGCAGAGGCCAAAATATGGGTCCTCGCATTCGCCCGGCCTTTCGCCGAAATCACTCCTCTCCCAAATCTTCCTTGCCTCCTCTGCACCTCTATCTTTCGATTTCCCCTTTATGAGTACCGCCTGCGCATACGCCCATGAACTGTCAGGAAAAAATTTGAGTGGTTTGGATAAGCCCATCCGATATATCTTTAGCAGTCTCGCAAGTATCTCCTCAGGCTCATCGACCGGCGTGTATTCCCACGCTCCGGCGCTGCCAAATAGATAGCTCTGGCGCGGATAGCCGTCTTTTCCAACAGCATTTAGCACGAGCTGCCGCAGCCATGCCTGCAGGAAGTCCATTGCCTTAAGTCGTGCGTACCGGAAATGTGTCACACCGCCCGCATGAATGGAATCGATACGGCCCGTCAGCATGAACCCGGAAATCTCCATGTTGATATCCAGTGGAGACAGTCTCTCTTTAATAATATAAGGGCGAATACTCTCGGCAAATACGTCTACATCCTGAGCCAGACTGCCATAGCGATAAGACCCAACCGTACCATAGGGAAGCTGCCCTGATGCTTTGGCAACGGCAAAATAGTCATCGAGGTTCCATCCTGCAAGCGCCTTCTCCACGAGAGTTTGTTCAAGGCTGTATTTCGCGAGACCCGTAAGATCAAATAATTCCTGCTCCCGAAGTTGTTCTGCTTCATCTTCAAGTGTCACGCAAAGACGCCTCTGCAGGATGAATCTTGCCGGATTTCTGAAGAAGCTCATGAGATCGTTTAAATCAACGGTTTTCCATTCGTCTCCCGGGTCATAAAGCACGCCATCTAAAAAAACAGAAGGAGATGCACTCGGATTTAAGAGACTGCTCGCGCCCCTGCAATCTTCCTCGGAATAACTGAACAGCCTCGAATCGCCCCTGAAGTATTGGGGGTTGAAGGCCTGCAGGCGATGCTTAGTTACTACGTGCGGAAATATGTCTTTCCCGCTAATCTCAAAGCCCTGCTTTATGTAATCCAGAAGTTCACTTACAAGCACTGACGGCGGGATAAGGCTGTTGTCCTCGATGCTCTGGCCGATATAGCTGATATACAACCTTTCTCTTGCCGATAGAATAGCTTCCAGGAAGAGATAGCGGTCATCGTTTCGTCGCGACGGATCACCCGGCCTCGGCGATTTCAACATCAGGTCAAAGCCCAATGACCTTGACTGGCGGGGAAAACTGTTGTTATTCATACCCAGAAGGCATATGACCTTAAAGGGAATGCTCCGCATGGGCAGCATGGCACAGAACGTCATGCCGCCTGTCAGGAAGCCGGAGCCAAGCATTTCTTCCGCAAGGACATGCCTCAAATAATACTTTATTACATCGATCCCGACGGCTCCGCGAAACCCTGCATTGACCTGCATGCCCTCCAGTCCCCTGAGCTTCTGTCTGAAAACATGGAGCCCCTTTTCCGATTCCATATCATCATCGACTTGAAAGAATTTATCCAGGATGCCAATCAGTGTCCGCGACCAATCATCGATAGTCATCAAGCGGCCAAGGTCGTTTGCCTGCCTAAACAGTTCATCTATGAAAGTCAGGAACCGGCCCAGAGCCGCAGCCTCACCACCTTCAATATTATCGTAAGGCAGAACCCCCTCAAATAGTCGATCATCCTTCTGAGGCATCGCATAACCCAGGAGCAGACGCTCCAGTCCTGCCTTCCAGGTATTTTCTGAAAAACCCGGAAGTCCGATGTGCCGGCGATTTTCTCCGTCGATCCCCCAGTAAATACGTGTATCCCCAACCCACCATCTGATCACGGCAACATCTTTCTCGGAGAGATCGAACTTCCTGCCGACATAGGTCGATTCGAGGATGGAAATGATGCGCGAGACTTCAAACCGGCTCCCGAAGAGGTCTAAAATCTCGAAGAAGGTGTCAGTGATCTCAACCTCTGTCTTCACACTGATATCGGCTATGCTGAAGGGGATGCGCTGTCTCTCGCTCGATTCCCTGCTTTCAGGAATATCGAAGACGGCCTGAATGAAGGGTGCATACGCTTCAATATCCGGTGTCATGACCAGGATATCTTTGGGCATCAGTGAGGGGTCTTCTTCGAACATGGCCAGAACATTGTCATAGAGAATCTCGACCTCCCGCATTTTACTATGACACGAATGGATTTGTATCGACGAGTCATCATGGGAAATGCTTAACTGCGGGTCATCCTCCTTCCTGCCCCTGTCCCGTAAGTTGAGCATGTCTGATTGTACGGCTGAAAGTACGTTTCTTTCACCACCGTCCTCAAAGGAATCGTAATATTCAGCTTGAAAATCAGACATGCAGCCAAAAAATTCCCTTCCGAGGGAACCCAGTGATGATAGCAGGCTGTTGCCCCTTTCCAGATATAATGCTTCTTCGGTAGGGCTCTTCCTCCCCGTTTTCTCTCTTACTCTTGACAGCTCCCGCCTCATCTCCCTATCGGAGCGGATATCAAGCCAGAATTCCTGTGACGGGCTCATGAGGAAAAAATTGACTTCTATTGAGCTGGCAAGCGCATGAATAATCTCTAAATGAAAGCGCGGTAGCGACGAAATGCCGAAGACTGAAATCCGTTCAGGCAGAAGGTCTACGTCAATGCTCTGATATTGCATTTTTTTAAGAAAGTCATCCCTGAGCCTGGCAGGGTGATAAAAATAATCTCCCTTCATCAATGCACGCCATACTTCCGCCTGCCACTTCTCATCTTTCTCGCCGGTCCCTCCCGCCTCCCAGGACATCACCATCTCAGGCCGAAAAATCAGATACTGATCAAAAACATGTGCTATTCGCTCCGCAAGCTGGAAGAGCTTCAGGTTAAAGGGCAATCCCCTCCCTTCGTCAGCTGCATCGCTGCCGGAGAGATAGACATCGATAGTTTCGAAGCCGGGGCTTTTTACAAATGACGGAAGCAATCCCAGGATTTTCCACGCCATTGTGTCGGGATCGGTGGCCTGATTCTGCTGAAACTCCGGCATTACAGCGGACATAACGCGTGCCACAAATGCTTTGGGAAAGGCAAAGGAGATATTTGCTGAGATGCCCAGATGATGAGCCAGCCGCATGGAGACCCAGCGTTCCATCCCCCGGCTCTGCACAATAATCACCTCTTTGTCCAAAGGCGAAGAAAGAGGCGCCTTGAGAACTTCACTCAGATTCTCTGCCAGGGTTTCCAATCTGTTGCTGGTAAAAAGTCTTAACCCCACTTCATGCCTCGCTCGCCCCTATGCATGCTCGAACATAGCTCAATC
>CAITLA010000195.1 GCA_903893135.1 uncultured Syntrophaceae bacterium
GTTACATCGCGCACTGCTTCCACGTCGCCGAAGCGCATGGAAACATTCTCTATGGAAATGAAAGATATATTGTCTGCGACCATCGTCGGCACTCTCCGAATTGAGAAATCCCCCTTAATCCCCCTTTTTCAAAGGGGGAAATCGTCAGTCAACTCCTCCCTTTGGAAAAGGGAGGTTGGGAGGGATTTTTACCGCAGCCAGGCGTCCGCCGGCATACCGGACTTTAGTTCGAAAGAAGGATTAGGAATGGAGACCTTCACGAGGTACACCAGTTTCACCCTTTCTTTTTTGGTCTGGATGATCTTAGGGGTAAATTCACCTTCAGGTGAGATGAATGTTACCTTTCCTTTGTAAACCTTATTGGTAAAGGTATCGATTTTCACGTCCACATCCTGTCCCGGTTTCACCTTTCCGATCTCCGTCTCATCCACGAATATCTTGAGATCCACGGTGGACAGATCGGCCATGGTCAGAACCTCGCGGCCGGGGCTGACCACTTCTCCCGGTTCGACGTTGCGGCTCGTGATGATCCCGCTGTAGGGGGCGAGTAACCGGGTATATTGCAATTGAATATCAGACTGTTCGGAAGCCGCTCTGGCCTGTCTGATCTGGGAGGCGGCTGCCGCTATTTCCTGCTCCGTTGCTTCAACCTTTTTCAGATTGCTCTTCGCCTGTCTCAGGGCGGCTTCCATATCATCGTGCCTGGACTTGGCCGTATCATAGCTGAGCTTTACGGAGTCCCTTTCCTTTTCTGTTACCACGCCTCGCTTGAATAACTGCTCGTACCGCTGATAATTCTTCTGGGCATCATCCATGACATCTCGGGCGCTTGTGACATTTGTCTCCGCCCTCACCACATCGGCAGGAAGTGTGCTCTTGTATATGTTAAGAATTGTGGCAAGTTGATCCCGTGTATTGATCGACCGAGCATGATTTGCCTGCGCCTGCTCTTTCTTTGACTGGAATTCCGTGGGATCGAGCTCGGCAAGGAGTTGATCCTTTTTAACGGCGTAGCCTTCCCTGACAGCGACGTTGATAACGCGCCCGCTTACCTGGAAGGCGAGATTGGAATTAGTCGCCTCAATGGTCCCGGAATAATAAAGTTCACCCCGCTGGGACTTCCACTGTCCAAAATAGACCAGGGAGCCAACACCTGCAAGGAGAACCACAAAAACTATGATGATTATCCTCTTCTTCATGGCAAAACCTCCCGCACACCCATCGCCCTCTCCAGTCTGGCTATGCTTATGTTGTAGTCGCTTAAGGCATTGAAGTGATCAGTTTTCGCTTTTGTCAGCAGGGTTTGCGCGTCGATGACATCCGTTGACGTTCCTACATGCTCCTGGTATCTTTCTTTGCTGACACGGAAGTTCTCATCTGCCTGCTCAATTGATTTTTTTGTAACCGCCACCTGTTTTTCGGCCTCATGGAGCGCCAACCAGGCGTTTTTGACCTCGAGAGCGATCTGATCTTTTATATTGTCCAAGGCGTAGGCTGTCTGGTTCTGCCGAGAGCGGCTTGCATCGACCCGGTTCTTTGTTCTGCCCCACTCCCAAAAATTCCAGTTGGCCATCCCCATGACATACGTGTTGTCCTGATTTCTATAGGGGCTTCCGTTAACATTGGCGTTGTCACCGTAGCGTTCAAAGTGGCCGACCACATTTACAGAAGGGAGATATTCACTCCTGGCCAGTTTGACCAGTTTCTGTGACTGTTCGACTTTCCGGGTATAGGACTTAACTTCCGGTCTGTTTTCCATTGCAAGCTTCTGGCATTCATCGAAAGTCCTGGTGTAGGGCCTGAGTGTGAGAATGTCCTCCACTTCAGTCGGTGTATCGATTTCCCTCCGGAGGACAGTATTGAATTTCGCTTTTGCCATCTCCACAGCGTTTTCCGCCCTGATAAGATTCTGCCGGCCATTCGCGAGCTCCACCTCGGCACGGAGGAGGTCGTTCTTGGGAATCACACCGACATCAAAAAAATCCTGGGCCATGCTGCGGTGTGCGTCGAGCTGCTCCACCGATTGTCTTGCCACGTCGAGGCTCTTCTCCGCCTTCAGAACATTGAAATAGGCTACTCTAACCTCCTGGACCATGTCCTGAACGACTGTCGTTTCATCCAGTGACGCTATTTCATGGCCGAGCCGGCCTGCCTCATAATTCGCGAGTATTCCCCCGCCGGCAAAGATGGGTTGTTTCACTTCCACGGCCCAGGCGTAATTATCCTTTGTCCCTGTGATCATTGTAAATGGACCCGCGCCCGGAAGGGTGGCAGTCAGTGAGGGGTCCACATTAAGCCTCGAGTAACTGTAATAGGTGCTGAACTTGGGCAGAAACCCCGTAAAAGCCTCACGCTTCTCGGCTTCCGCGCCCTTTACCCCT
This sequence comes from uncultured Syntrophaceae bacterium, assembly GCA_903893135.1. Taxonomy (GTDB): domain Bacteria; phylum Desulfobacterota; class Syntrophia; order Syntrophales; family UBA2185; genus Fen-1135. The sequence goes on from CAITLA010000195.1 coordinate 2,382, forward strand.
TCCTGCGCGGACTGGATAAGAACACTCTGCCTTAAGGCCAGATCGATACTCTGTTGCAGAGTCAGTCTTTCCGCAGACAAAGCTGTCCCGTAAGTAATACTGATAAGCGCTATCGTCGCAGAAAATATCAAATGCATATTCTTCGTCTGCATATTCCCCTTCCCTTCATTTTTTCACGGCTTTTAAAATAATATTTTCGATTTCATCGGCAATATTTCCGGATATCCTGTCGTCCAATCTTCTTATGCCGGGAGGCAGCCAGTTATACCTCGCCCTGATGGGCGCGCTGGTCTTATAGGTTATCATGGCTCCGAGAACCATTATGTGTATCAGGAAGGGAACCGTTTCTATGAAGATTCCTTTTTCCACACCTTCTTTAAGTATCCCTCTGAGCATATTTACGATACGGAAAATATCCCGTGCCACCACTTCCGGCAGGTGTTTTCCTCCGGAGGCGACTTCACGCATCATGACCGGAGCAACTTGAGGATTATCATCTATATTGCGGGCAAAGGTGCGTACATAGACGCGGAGCTTTTCTTCAGGGTCCCGTATGTCTTTTATCTTGCCCTCGATCATCTCCGCCGTATTGCCGATAACGTTGCTGATGACTTCCGCATAGAGTTTTTCCTTGTCGCCAATATGATAATAAATCATGGCCTTATTGACCCCCGCGCGCTTCGCAATCTCATCTACCCGCGCCCCGGAAAAGCCGGACTCCGAAAAGACGCTCGCCGCGGCCTTGAGGATGCGTTTAACAGTTACGCTTTTTTTACCGGCTGACAATGGAAGGTCCATTCTTGCACCTCCGTAAAAAGTCGATAGTAAACTAACCAGTTAGTTATACCGTTTGGTAAATAACATGCGCTCCATAATGCTGTCAAGTTTTTTGTTCGTTACGGAATTGAAGTTAATGGATCATGGAGATGCGTGCCGAGATATTACAGGCGCTCACTTTTTTTTGTGCGCCTTTTCCAGCTCCTCGTTGATATACCATACCTTGATGCCGAGGGACTGACAGAGCTTCCGCACGTATTTTAATTTCTCAAGCTCATGTTCCGTGGGATCTGTGATAAGGAAAATAGCGCCGAGGGTCTGGCCATGGGATTAAGCGAA
>CAITLA010000196.1 GCA_903893135.1 uncultured Syntrophaceae bacterium
CGGAACAATGCCAGCCCATCTTGTGGAGTTGCCGTGCGGAAAATCCCGGTGTGTCGCGATCCACGAGAATCAGGCTGATTCCGCCGGCCCCGGCTTCAGCATCCGTCTTGGTTGCCACCAATACGAAATCTCCGAAGACACCGTTGGTGATGAAGGTCTTTGACCCGTTGATGATATAATAGTCGCCCTGTCTGACGGCCCTGGTGCGGATAGCCGCGACATCAGAGCCCGTGTTCGGTTCCGTGATGGCCAGGGCTCCGATCTTTTTTCCCGTGATGGTAGGGATCAGATAATTCTGTTTCAGCGCTTCGCTTCCGAAGCGATATATATATTCCGCCGCCATATAGGCATGGACGCTGACAGCGGCAGCGAATCCTCCCATGGTGGAGCGAGGCAGTTCTTCGAGGAGGACGACGGAGTAAAAAAAGTCTGCCCCCGTTCCGCCATACTTTTCAGGGTAATTGATGCCGAAGAATCCCAGATCCCCCATCCTGTTCCAGATCGCCTGTGGAATACGTTTATTCCTCTCCCATTCCTCTGCGTTCGGGGTGACCTCCTTTTCAACGAATTGCCGCACCGTACGCCTGAATATTTCGTGTTCCGCGGTGAAATACAGCGATTTCATAAACACTCCTCTTCTTCCTAATCTCTCAGCAACAGTTTTCAACGCCCCCTTTGCAAAAGGGGACAGCAAAGCAATGCGCCGTATCCGCAGGACTAAAGTCCCGCACTACGTTCTTTGATTTTTCCGTAGTGCAGACCTTCAGGTCTGCTCCAATCAAGTCATTCCCGCGCAGGCGGGAATCCAGCCCTTATTTTATTTGTCATTGCGAGAAGCGCAGCGACGCGGCAACCTCTACATCAGACTTCTCCTTCTTTATACATGCTGTCAAGAAGGTCTTTATATTTTTCTTCAATGACCCTTTTTTTCAGCTTCATGGTTGGGGTCATTTCACCGCCTTCGATGGAGAAAGGCGCCGGGAGTACGCGGTAATACTTGATCTGCATATATCGGGGAAGCTGTTCGTTCGCCACGTCCACCTCTTTTTGAATTTTTTCGACGACCAGGGAATGCTTAATCAATTCCGGCCAGGAAAGGTTTTTGAACCCTTTATATTCGGCCGTCGCCTGCACGGCATTCTGATCCAGTACCAGGAGCGCCGTCAGGTAGTTACGGCGGTCGCCGTGGACATAGGCCATTTCGATATACCTGCCGCTCGAAAGCAGATTCACGATGGCAGCCGATGCGATATTCTTTCCGCCTGACGTGATGATGAGCTCCTTTTTTCGATCCGTAATGGTTACGCGTCCCTCTTCGTTGATTTCTCCGATGTCGCCTGACCGGTAAAATCCATCGGCGGTGATTGTGGCTTCTGTCTCCTCCGGGTTTCGCCAGTATTCCTTGAAAATATTTGGGCCTTTTACTTCCAACTCACCGTCCGGGGCAACACGCACCACGACGCGGGGCAGAGGCTTTCCCACCGAGCCGAAACGGTAGTCATGAGGACTGTTAAGGGTGGAAGGGGTCGTCGCTTCCGTGGCGCCCCATCCTTCGAGAATCAGGATATCCATGGCATCGAAGAACTCCCCCACCTCTTTGTTGAGAGGCGCTCCGCCGGAGACAGAGAATACCAGCTCGCCGCCGAAGATACCCTTCACTTTTTTGAAGAGAAGTGCATCGGCCAGGCGATGAAAAATATTCAGGTGCCATGGAAGAGGCAGGCCGAGCATCTTGAGATGTCCTGCTTTCTTTCCCACACTGAGAGCCCAGGAGAAGATAGCCTTTCTTATGGGAGAGGCCGAGCGTACGCCTTGCATAATCCTGGCATGAATCTTCTCAAAGACGCGGGGGACAGCGATGAAGAAATTTGGTTTTACCTCCCGGAAATTTTCGACAATGGTGTCGAGACTTTCAGCGTAGGCGATACAGCCTCCTGTATAGAGAATCAGATAATATCCGCCAAAACGCTCCATAGCGTGGGCGAGGGGGAGGAAACTGAGGTTCCGTTTAAGTTTACTTATATCTCGTACATGCTCAATCAGTATTTCAAGTGTCCCGATATAATTATTGTGTGTGAGGACGACACCTTTCGGGTTGCCCGTCGTCCCGCTCGTGTAGATGATGCACATGGGGTCTTCACCGTTGATATTTTCGGCGAGTTCATGGATTCTGAGAACCGCCTCAGGCGAAGGCTCTTCCTGCAGGAGAACCGAAAAAGGAAAGACCCAGGAGGGATCACTCGCTGTAAACGGTTCCGAGAAAACGAAGACACCTTTGACGCTCGGGATATCTCCCCTGACGGCAAGGATTTTTTTGAGCTGCGCTTCATTCTCTACAAAGAGGAAAAATGCCTCGAGGTCCTGGATAATAAAAGCAGCTTCCTCGGGGAGGGAGGAGTCGTAAATAGCAGAGTTGAAGGCGCCGGCTAAAAGCGCGCCCGAATCGGCCTCTGCCCATTCCATGCGGTTTTGCGAAAATATGGCTATCCGGTCGCCGGCCGAAAGACCCCTCTTCATCAAAGCGGAAGCGACGCGGAAACAGGCATCCCCGAATTCACCGTAGGATATCGTCTTGTAGCGCCCATCGGACTTGAACATTAACGCCGGGTCTTTTTCATACCGGGAAAAATTATTCAGGAGAACCTGATTGAAATTCTTGAATGCCATAAGACCTTCCATGTTTTTTTATGTAGTGCAGGACTTCAGGGGCTGTTGCCCAAATAAATTTTGCAAATAGAGAAAAAACTATTTATAAGACTTCATCACGGAATGATGAG
>CAITLA010000197.1 GCA_903893135.1 uncultured Syntrophaceae bacterium
ATCCCCAGTAAGGACCGAAGATAGCTGCTCCCAGCACAGTGAGCACTATCCCCGGCACAAAGAGGCAGACCCCGACGGTATATATGAGTATAAATATCAGAGGGGCCCAAAAACCCGCGGCCTCCAAAAAGTTACCCAGGAAATCACGGGTGAGCAGATCCTTCACATGGGTGAAACGGACCACATAGATTGCCGCAGCTATGAATATGACCAGCGTAATGGCTTTCATGGTCGCAATTCTTTTTGACGTCGTCGATTGCGCGGTCCCGCTGCTCATGCGTTCATCTTTCCCAAAACTGTCTTCGGTTTGTTTCAACTGAATATGATTGACCCGCCGCAGGACGAGCCGGCGCCTGCCGTGCACGCAAAGCAGTGTTCTCCTGTCACGATCCTGCGCTTCCACAGGCAAGAGGGGTCAAAGAAATGGATGTTGTCAGGAGCTCCGTGGTTCACCTGCAGGCCAAGGGCCAGATTAAAATCGCAGTCATAAAGGGTGCCATCCCAGCCGATGCTGACCTGGCGCCGACACATCAACCCCGGCAGTGTTTTTTGATTGAATGCCTTCCGAAGGAGCCGCATATAAGTTTCGGCCTGGTCCTGCCGGACAAGCTCTTTCCTGAAGCGCCCAAGGGCCATGTTCGTTATGGTGAGCAGATTAGTGAAAGCGATTCCAAAACGGTTATGCAATTCGCGCCGATAGTCTTCCTCAAGGCCAAGCTGCGGCGGCGGCAGGAATGGCCCTCCCGGATTATATACAAGGTTCATGGTTAAGGAAGACTGGGTGCCGTAGCCAAGGGCATTCAGCCGTCGGATGGCCTCAATGCTTTTCTCATAGACTCCTTCGCCCCGCTGGAAGGATACATTCTCTTCCATGTAACACGGCAGAGAAGCCACGAGCTGAACACGGTGGTCACGGAAAAAATCAGGCAGGTCTTCCATTCCGGGCTCAAGAAGTACGGTCAGGTTCGTTCGCACCTGTACGTTATGGTTCCTCTCCCGGAGAGCCTTCACAAAAGGACGGAAATGAGGATTCAGCTCCGGGGCTCCGCCCGTAAGGTCAACAAGCCGGCAGCGGGAACTCTCCGCCGCTTTCAGGACCAATTTCATGACGGGCCATTCCATCATCTCCACTCGCCCCGGAGAGGCTTCCAGATGGCAGTGGAGGCATTGCTGGTTGCATTTTAGACCCATGTTTACCTGCAGAATTTCGATTTCCTGGCTCAGCAGCCCTTTGTGTCCATGCCGGGCGATCTTTTTTTCAAAAGCGTTCATGAATGTTCTTCTTCCGTTTCGTCGAGGGGACGGACGTTAAGGATTTCCCCAGAGTTCTTTCAGACGCTGATCACGGCCACAGTTGTGACGGTAGAACTTGTATCGCAGAGGGTTCTTCTGATAATATTTCTGGTGATAGTCCTCTGCCGGGTAAAACTGCGTGGCCTGGGTTATCTCGGTATAGATAGGCCCTTTGAACCGAGGTGACTTCTCCAGGGCTTTCTTCGATTCTTCGGCAAGGCGCCTCTGTTCCTCATTCTGATACCAGATCGCCGTTCGGTATTGCGCTCCCACATCGCAGAACTGCCTGTCTTTAACGGTCGGATCTATATTGTGCCAGAAGACATCGAGCAGTTTGGAGTAACTGATTACTGCCGGATCGTATGTTATCTCTATCGCCTCGGCATGTCCCGTACTGCCGGAGGACACCTCTTCATACGTGGGATTCTTTTTATGTCCTCCTGTGTAACCCGAAATGACTGCTTTGACGCCGTTCAATTTGTCAAACGGCGGCTCCATGCACCAGAAGCAGCCACCGGCAAACAGGGCTTTTTCGAGACGGGGGACAGAAGCCGCATGGCCCTTGTCTTTTGCAAAGACGGAAGCTGTCATCAACATGAGACTCACTGACAACAAACCGGTTAATAACTGTATTTTCATAGCATCCCTCCTTCGCTACATTCTTCAACGACCGATTGCAATTTGATCGTGCGTCACCTTCCTATTTTGCCTGAAAGAGTTTCTTGTAATCCCCGTACCCCTCTTTCTCCAAGTCTTCTTTCGGTATGAATCTCATAGCGGCGGAATTCATGCAATACCGGAGCCCTGTCGGCGGTGGTCCATCGGGAAATACATGGCCGAGATGAGAATCGCCGTGTTTGCTTCTCACCTCCGTTCGGACCGTAAAAAGCACCCTGTCTTTGCGGGTCACAATATTCTCCGGAGCAAGAGGCTTTGTAAAGCTTGGCCAGCCGGTCCCCGACTCAAACTTGTCCTTAGAAATGAAAATGGGTTCTCCGGAAACGATATCCACATAGATGCCGTCCCTCTTGTTATTCGCGTATTCGTTTTGAAAAG
>CAITLA010000198.1 GCA_903893135.1 uncultured Syntrophaceae bacterium
CCGGTCATCTCACAGAATTTCCTATTAACAAAGGTGCGAATACCTTTATTATCAACCATCCCTAAACCTTCATTCATGGTCTCAATCAGTAGCCGGTATCTCTCTTCGCTCTCCCGGAGGGCGTTTTCCGATTGCCGGATAGAGTAAAAGAGCGGTGCAATCAAGGCAACACCCGCCACCATTACGACAGATACAAAAACATCAACCCACTCATTTAAGCGGCTCATTTCAGGGGTAATTTGAATAGACAAAAAAGGCAACACATCTATAATGCGCCCTACAGCCATGAGAACAAGTCCAATCGCTATCAATATCCAAGCAGCGCGGACTTCGGTGAAGCGCATCAGCCTAAGCGCCAAAACGGCTGCCACTACTTGAAGCAAAACAGAAATGAATAAAATATATTCAATCATGCCTGACCTTCGTCACCCTGATGCATACATATAAAAAAAATCGTCGCAGATTTTCACTGTGGGTGGAATCTCTATCACAAAAGCCCCCCCACTTGAAGGAATATTTGACCCGAACCGCATGCCATTACGCCCCAGATTGGTCTTAGTCGTCATGCCGAATTAAGAATGGCAGAACATCGAGCAAGTGACAATATGCCTATTTTTAATACTTGTACAGCAACATGTTTCCACGCTTCAAGATAATCGAGGAAATAAGGGTGTTTTTTGCAGAGTCGTCAAAAATTGTGTTGACACAACAAATAGCATATGGTAAGCGCACTCCCGTACTTTAATAGGTGTTTTCATATTGCAAGAAGATGATTTTTGTCTTTATTGACAATGGACGAATCCTCTAAACATCTCTTTAAGTTGGAAAATTAAATTGACCCTCCATGAAATAAAAAAGCTTCTTGATGCAGAAGTCCTAATCGGTGAAGACCAGTTAGATATGGAAGTGAAGACGGCGTTTGTCGCCGATCTCATGAGTGATGTCCTTGCCTTTGCGACAGCGGGAAGTCTTTTAATTACGGGATTGACAAATCCACAGGTTGTAAGGACGGCAGATGTGCTGGATATAGCAGCTATTATTATGGGTCGAGGGAAAAGGCCTTCCCAGGAAACGTTCCAATTAGCAGAAGAAGTTAATATACCCATTCTTACAACTAAATATATTCTTTTTGAGATTGCCGGACAGTTATACGCAAAAGGTATAAGAGGTTGTATAGAAAAAGTGGGGGGTAAATAAACGTAATCGTGGATGAAAAACCCCTCTATGAAGGAAGTTTTACAGTCGCCGGCGGCAATTTCGACAATGCCGGAGAGGTGGCAAGCAATATAAAAACTATCTTGAGACAAATAGGTCTTCCTAAAGACGTTATTAGAAAAGTAGCCCTTGTTACTTATGAATCTGAAATAAATATAGTGTCTTATGCTAGAAAAGGGATGATCAGACTTCGCGTTGTCCCTGATTGTATTATGATAGAGGCCATAGACGAAGGTCAGGGGATTCCGGACATCGAACAAGCCATGCAACCGGGATTCTCGACTGCGAATCAGAAAATCAGGGAAATGGGGTTTGGTGCCGGAATGGGACTATGCAATATAAAAAGCTTTTCTGACGTATTTCATATCTCATCCGAAATCGGTAAAGGCACACACCTAAAAATGATCATTAAAGCCAATAGTACCGTTTTGAATAGTTAAGAAAAGGAGTTCCATGACGTGGATTTGGAATCTATCGTCAAAGCCTTAGATTTGAAGGTCAAATCCGGTGAAGACAAACTGAAAACAGAGATACGGGGAGGGTTCACAGGAGATTTATTGAGTGATGTCATGGCAAATAGTAAGGAGGGCGACATCTGGATCACCCGCCAAGTTCATCAAAATATCGTTGCCGTGGCCAGTCTTAAAGAACATGCAGGTATAATCCTCGTTCACGGAAGTGAGCCTGCAAAAGACACCCTCGAAAAAGCCATCAAAGGTGGCGTTCCTATAATGGTATCGGATTTGCCGGGTTTTGAGCTCACCGGCAGGATATACGCATTAATAAGCAAGAAAACCGATTAAAGCGGTAACGAGAAGGAGAAAGGGCTGAATGATGGCTTTTTCTTCGCATGGATACTAAGTCTTTATGCTCAGGGCTTTTCGTTGCGATCTCCATGTACATACGTGCCTTTCACCCTGCGCAGATTTGGATATGTATCCCAGGGCAGTGGTAGACAAAGCCGTTGCCGAAAAATTGGACATCATCGCGATTTGCGATCACAATGCCTCGGAGAATACGCAATTTGTACTGAGGTCGGCCGAGGGTAAGCCCCTCACAGTCCTCCCGGGGATGGAAATAACAAGCAGTGAAGAAGTTCATCTGTTGGCTCTTTTTGATACATTGGACGGTCTGAAGAATATCCAAGATATTATCTATGGTCATCTTTCCGGTACGAATCGAGAGGAGATATTCGGATGCCAGGCCATCGTCAATGACCTGGACGAAGTTGAGGGCTTTAACGACAGATTTCTCCTCGGAGCAACCAAGTTGTCGCTACCTGAAATTGTTGATCAGATTCATGGGTTCGGTGGACTTGTGATCGCCTCCCATATTGATCGGGAAAGCTTTAGTCTCATCAGCCAATTGGGTTTTATCGACCCGGAAATTCATCTTGATGCCCTTGAGGTAACACACCATATAGGAATGAAAGAGGCCCGGTTAAAATACCCAGAGCTATCAGGTTACCCGTTCATTGAGTCATCTGACGCGCATTTTATTGATGATATCGGACATGGGGCAACAACGATATTTCTCGAAAGAGGTACTATTTCGGAACTGAAAATGGCCTTTCGAAAACAAGGTGGCAGATATATTCAGGAGACATAGTTGCTTGAGATCTCCCTGCATATCCTGGATATTGTGGAAAACTCCACCAGGGCCGGTGCTGATACCGTATCCATTGACATTATTGAAGATACAGCCAGGGACATCCTATCTGTGAAAATACGTGACAATGGATCCGGCATGAACGAGGATGTTCTAAGAAAAGTCATCGACCCATTTTTCACAACAAAAACGGTTCGCAGCGTCGGGTTAGGACTTCCCATGCTTGCTCAGGCCGCAGAAAGGACAGAGGGTAAGTTTATCATCGAATCGAAGGGAGGTGAAGGCACGAGGGTTGTTGCAGATTTTAAGCTCAGTAACATTGACAGACAACCCCTTGGCGACATATCAAGTACACTGGTCACATTGATTGCAGGAAATAAGGACGTGGACTTTATTTACCGTCATGAGCATAATGGTCAGGTGTATATTTTAGATACGCGAGAAATTAAAAAAGAAATTGAAGATATACCAATTAATCATGTCGATGTCCTGAGTTTCATCAGGAATCATATCATTGAAGGCCTGAAGGAGATCGGGGCGGAGGCATGAGGCTTGAAGGAGGATTTAATGCATGAAAGCGGGTAATGGTGATTTTGATATACAAAAAGAGTTTACGGCAGAACAGCTTGCAAAGCTCGATGAGATTATCAAGAAATCCAAGGATAAACCGGGCGCGCTGATTCCCGTCCTGGAAGAAGCGCAGATGGTCCTTGAATTCTTGCCAATGCCTATTTTGCGCGTAATTGCAAAAGGGTTGAATCTGCCGATGAGTCGTGTATACGGGGTCGTGACCTTTTATTCATTCTTTACGATGACCCCCCGCGGCAAGCATACATTGCGCGTGTGCCTCGGTACAGCTTGCTACGTCCGCGGAGGCAAATCCATCATGGAATCAATACAAAAAGAACTCGGCGTAAAAGAAAAAGAGACAACAGCGGACAGGCTCTTTTCACTGGAGTCAGTCAGATGTCTCGGCGCCTGCGGATTAGCCCCGGTCATCATCATCACAGAAGACGTCCATGGCAGGATGAAAACGCAGAAGGTAAGGGATATACTGAATCAATACCGAGAAGAAACGGTATCAGCCTAACAAATTTTTTCAGATGAGGGAAACAGCTATGGCAAAACTCACGATAGGAGATTTAAAGAAGATCAAGGATAAGGTTCATTCCGAAACCTCATTGAGGGCGGGAGAGCACAGAGCCAAGGTGACAGTACACATGGGAACCTGTGGTATTGCCGCAGGCGCCAGGCCCGTCATGGACTCACTTATGGGCGCGATCGCTGAAGCCAATGTATCCGATGTCATCGTGACCACGTCGGGATGCGCAGGGCTGTGCAGCCAGGAGCCCATGGTAACTGTAGAACTGACGGGGCAGAACCCCATTATCTATGGCAAAATCGACGCAAACAAGATGAGACAAATCTTTATGAGACATGTCATGCAGGGAGAGGTGCAGACCTCCTTTGCAATAGCCAAAGTCTAAACATGCAGGTATGCAATAAAAAAGATAGTTACACTAAAATGTTAAGGAGGATAATATCCACATGAAAGTGTTTCGTTCACATTTTTTGATCTGTGGAGGAACCGGTTGTCATGCTTCAGGGACCGCTAAAGTCAAGAAGGCCTTGATTGAAGAGATTGACAAGAGAGGTCTTTCAAAGGACGTCAAGATTGTTGAGACCGGTTGTAATGGATTCTGTGCCCTGGGGCCTATTATGGTGGCCTATCCCGAGGGCGTTGTTTATATGTCAATGAAAGCCGATGACATGCCTGAGCTGGTTGAGGAACATCTGGTTAAGGGAAGGATTCTTCAAAGGCTTCTCTACAAAGAACCTACCACTAAAGAAATCATTCCGGCCATGAATGATATACCCTTCTTCGCCCTTCAGGAACTGAGGGTCTTGAGAAACAGAGGGCTCATTGACCCGGAAAACATCGATGAGGCAATCGCAAGAGATGCCTATTCCGGAATGGCTAAGGCCCTGACGGAAATGACGCAGGAGAAGATTATTCAAGAAGTTTTGGATTCGGGTCTCCGCGGCAGAGGCGGCGCAGGCTTCCCCACAGGTCTTAAGTGGAGATTCTGCTTTCAGTCCCCCAGTGATGTGAAATATGTTCTCTGTAATGCCGACGAGGGAGACCCCGGGGCATTCATGGACAGAAGCGTCCTCGAGGCTGACCCCCATGCTGTTCTTGAGGGAATGGTAATTGCCGCCAAGGCCATCGGTTCTCATACCGGCTATATTTACTGCCGCGCAGAGTATCCTCTGGCCATCCACCGATTGAACGTTGCTATCAACCAGGCCAAGGAATACGGCCTCCTCGGTAAGAATATTCTGGGCACTGGTTTCGATTTCGATTTACAGATTTACCAGGGCGCCGGTGCTTTCGTCTGCGGTGAAGAGACGGCACTGATGACTTCGATTGAAGGCAAGCGAGGCATGCCAAGGACTCGCCCACCCTTCCCTGCTATTGCAGGACTCTGGCAGAAGCCTTCCATTTTGAATAACGTAGAGACTTTTGCCAATATCGCACAGATCATCTTGAAAGGCGCTTCCTGGTATAACTCCGTAGGAACTGAAAAGAGCAAGGGCACCAAGGTATTCGCTCTTACAGGAGATGTGAACAACGTCGGTCTCGTGGAGGTTCCCATGGGAACCACCCTCGGCACGATTGTTTATGACATCGGCGGTGGCATCCCCGGCGGCAGGAAATTCAAAGCCGCTCAGTTAGGTGGTCCTTCCGGTGGCTGCATTCCCGCCGAGCATCTTAATGCTCCTATTGACTTTGAGCGCGTAGCGGAACTCGGTGCCATCATGGGTTCCGGTGGTATGATTGTTCTGGACGAAGATAAATGCGCCGTCGACATGGCCCGTTTCTTTATGGACTTCGTTCAGGATGAGTCCTGCGGAAAGTGCACACCCTGCCGCGAAGGAACAAAGAGAATGCTCGAGATGTTGACAAACATTAGCCAGGGCAAGGGCAAGGAAGGAGACATCGAACTCTTGCAAGAGATGGCGGGCATCATCAAGAACGCGTCTCTCTGCGGCCTTGGGCAGACGGCCCCAAATCCCGTGCTCAGTACGATACGTTATTTCAGGGATGAATACGAGCAGCATATCAAAGATAAGCGATGCAAAGCCGTTGTTTGCTCCGCCCTCTTCAAATCGCCCTGTCAGCATACATGTCCGGCCGGTATGGACGTTCCTGCTTATATCGCACTCATCCGGGCCGGTCGTTTTGAAGATGCATATAAGGTAATGTTGCAGACAAATCCATTCCCGTCCGTATGCGGAAGGGTCTGCGATCACAAGTGCCAGGCGAAGTGCCGCAGAGGCAAGCTCGATGAAGCCCTCGCCATCAAATTCTTAAAGAGGTTCATCACGGACAATGCGCCGAGGCCCAAAATTTCACCCGTTACTGTAACCAGGAAAGAGAAAATCGCCGTTATCGGTGCAGGTCCGGCCGGTCTGACGGCGGCGCGAGATCTGGCTCGCAGAGGATACAAGGTAACTGTATTCGAGGAACTCTCAGAAGCAGGTGGAATGCTCCGCTGGGCCATTCCTGCTTACAGGCTGCCGAGGGAAATCCTTGCCAGCGAAATTAAAGACAATATCAAGTCGTTGGGAGTAGAAATCAAATGTAACACCCGTGTGGGTAAAGACATTTCCTTTGCACAGGTGGGCAAGGATTTCGACTACATCTTCCTGGCGCCCGGTGCTCAGAAGAGCCAACCCATGGGCGTTCCCGGAGAAAATCTAAAGGGCGTCTACGGCGGCGTTGAGTTCCTCAAAGATTTTAATGCCAACGAGGAAGCTTGGTTGAGCGGCAAGAAAACTCTGGGTTCAAAAGTAGCTGTAATCGGCGGCGGTAATTCCGCAATCGATGCTGCCCGTGTTGCACTCCGTCTCGGGGCCGATGTAACCATCCTCTACCGCCGCGAGAGAAAAGACATGCCGGCGGCTGAGGAAGAGATCATCGCTGCGGAAGATGAAGGCATCAAGATTGAGTATCTTGTTGCCCCTTTAAAAATCAGCGAAAAGGATGGTAAGGTGAGTGGGATAACCTGTCAGAGGATGAAGCTAGGTGAGTTCGACCGAAGCGGGCGAAAGAAACCTGCGCCCATTGCCGGCTCTGAATTTACGCTCAGTTTGGATTCCGTCATCGCCGCAATTGGTCAGACGTCAGACATGACATTCGTCCCCAAGGACAGCGGTGTGAATGTCAATAAATGGTCCACATTTGATCTTGCAAAAGACAGCAAATCTCAGACAACGAATCCCAAATTTTTCACCGGAGGCGATGCTCTGACCGGACCAGACACGGTGATCGGCGCTATTGAAGCGGGACATCAGGCGGCCAGAGATATGGACAGCTACATCAGGAAGATCAATGGCGAACTGGCTTACGTGGAACCACCTGAGGATAAGATAGAAATTCCACTTATCATTGATGAGGAAGCCGTGGAAGCCCCCCAGGCGAAGATGCCGGAGTTACATGGGCCTGAGCGCAAACGCAATTTCAAAGAGGTGGAACTGGGCTACTTGAGAGAAGTGGCTATTCAGGAAGCGTGTCGCTGTCTGCGGTGCGATGCTGAAATCAGCTAATTTCTATTAGGCAAGCGAAATTAATTTACCTTGAACCCCGTCCTCTGGACGGGGTTCTTTTATTTCTGCTCTGGGCAGAACAATCTGATACTAACCCGGCAACAAAAAGCTTATGCTCCTTGCATGAGATTCATCTTCTGTAGAGTGGAAAAATGGCAGAGATAAAGAGCACCCTCGACATTATCATGGAAAGGACGAAAAACCTGACCATGACGGACGAAGAAAAGGCATCAGTCCGGCGAAAAGAAGCGGAAGGGAAAGTGAAGGGATGGATACAAAAATATCAGGACGGAGCCATCGGGCTTGATACGTTGAAATCAGACTTCAAGAAGGAGGTTACGGAGTATCCGGAAGTCCTCCGTATTCTCAAGACACAACTGCTGGACTGCGTCAAGCTGAACGGGGACAATGGCAGAGTATTAAGACTTCTTGAGGACATCCTCGGCATAAGTACAGAGCGCATTGAGAATATAATTCAATCATCTAATCGCAAGATGGACATCCTGCGGATCAAGAGGATTGAAGGCCTTGGGGAAGAATTGAAAGAGAGAAAAATATACGGCTCTTCAGTTATCCCCAATCCAAATCACGGCGGTAACTGGCAAAAGAGTATGCTTGAGGCGGAATCAGACCTGAGGAAACAATTAAAGTCTCTCGTAAAATAAAGACCGGATTGAGATAGCGGCTGCAGTGGGTTGCACGTTGACGGAACCGTCATAAGCAGACCTTAAGGGGCTGTTGCCCAAAGCCTGCTTTAAAATTCGGGCAAAAGGTCTATGAGCCGTGGAGCTAAAGAATAATCCATTTCCCGGAATGCATTAAATCGAAGCTTTATGCCCTTAAATAATACCCTCTCCTCAATGGATGAGA
>CAITLA010000199.1 GCA_903893135.1 uncultured Syntrophaceae bacterium
CCGCAGACTGCCTGATTCTGGAATCAAAAGATCTCTTTGTGGATGAGGCAACCATGACCGGCGAAACCTACCCCGTCGAGAAAGACGCCGGTCTATTACCGGCGGAAACACCCTTAAGCGGGCGCGCCAACTGCCTCTTTATGGGAACCCACGTCATCAGCGGTACGGCCAAAGCCGTTGTTGTTTTCACAGGGAAGGAAGCGGAGTTCGGCAAAATATCGGAAAGGCTGAAACTGAGACCCCAGGAAACTGAATTTGAGCATGGCGTCCGGCAATTCGGGTATTTGTTGCTCGAAGTAACGCTGGTGCTGGTTTTCCTGATTTTTGCCTTCAATGTCTATTTCCACCGCCCCGTCCTGGAATCGTTTCTTTTTTCTCTGGCTCTGGCGGTGGGGCTGACTCCTCAACTACTGCCCGCTATTATCAGTATCAATCTGGCTCATGGCGCCAAGAAGATGGCACAGCAAAAGGTCATTGTGAAGCGGCTCGCCGCCATAGAGAATTTCGGGAGCATGGATGTCCTCTGCTCCGACAAGACGGGAACCCTGACCGAGGGAACAGTACATCTCCATTCGGCATTAGATCTCGCAGGCAATTCCAGTGAGCGGGTCTTTTTTCACGCTTATCTGAACGCCTTCTTTGAAAAGGGCTTCTCAAATCCTATCGATGAAGCGATTCGCGCTTACAAAGAGCCCGATGTATCCATTTATGAAAAGGCAGACGAGGTGCCTTACGACTTCATCAGGAAGCGCTTGAGTATCCTGGTCGTAAAGGATGGCAGTTCTTTGATGGTCACCAAGGGGACTCTTCCCAATGTGATTGACATCTGTAGGACGGCAGAGGCTCCCTCGGGCGATAAGGTGGATATCGCTTCGGTAAAACAGGATATCCATCAAAAATTTGAGACGCTCAGCAATCAGGGTTTTCGCCTCTTGGGGATTGCTTATCGGGATATGGGGGCAGAGCCTCGCATTGATAAGGATTGTGAGAAGGATATGACATTCCTCGGATATCTCGTTTTCTTCGACCCGCCAAAAGCAGGGATCGCCGAAACGATTGACCGCCTCAGGCAACTTGGTGTTTCTCTGAAAATTATTTCGGGGGACAATCGCCTTGTTGCCGCCAAGGTGAGTCAGGATGTGGGAATGGCAGATGCAAGAATTGTTACAGGAAGTGAACTCCGCAAAATAAGCAATGAGGCTCTTTTATCAAAGGTAACAGAGACGGACATTTTCGCAGAGGTAGAGCCTAATCAGAAGGAACGGATTATCCTTGCACTCCGGAAGGCCGGGCATGTTGTGGGATATATGGGAGACGGAATCAATGACGCTTCCGCCCTCCATGCAGCGGATGTCGGTATTTCGGTGGACACAGCGGTGGACGTAGCCAAAGAATCCGCGGATATCGTCCTTATGGAAAAAAATCTGGCTGTTCTCGTGCAGGGCGTGCGTGAAGGAAGAACAACCTTTGCCAACACTTTGAAGTATGTCTTTATGGCCACGAGCGCTAATTTCGGAAACATGTTCAGCATGGCCGGCGCATCTCTCTTTCTGTCTTTTCTTCCCCTATTGCCCAAGCAGATCCTGCTTACTAATCTGATGACGGATTTTCCGGAAATGACTATTGCCACAGACCATGTAGACAGAGAGATGCTGAATCAGCCCAGGCGCTGGAATATTTCCTTTATACGGAAATTCATGTTCACCTTCGGCCTTGTCAGTTCTATCTTCGACTATCTTACCTTTGGGGTTTTATTATTCATCCTCCATGCCACACCCGATCAATTTAGAACGGGATGGTTCATGGAATCTGTCATTTCTGCCGCAATCATTGTGCTGGTAATCCGCAGCCGCAGACCTTTCTTTAAGAGCCGGCCGGGAAAGTATCTGTCCGTCGCCACAATCGCTGTTGTCATAGCCACGCTCGTTTTGCCTTTTACTCCCATCGGGACGATCTTCGGGTTTATACCTCTGCCTGTATCGTTTCTGATGATGATGGGCTTAATTGTGATCCTCTATATCCTGATGGCAGAACTCGCCAAAAAGATATTTTATCAGAGGGTGAATCTTTAAGATTGTCCTTATGAGCGAGTCTGCACCAGGAAATCGGGTAATTATGCACATTCTGCCAATTACAAATTATATCGAAAGTTATTAAAGTCTTGACAGAATAGAATTTAATACTAAAAATATAAAGTGAATCGGGACATTGATGCGAGAATAATCTGAAGGAGTGAACTCATGTGGGAATATACGGACAAGGTCAAGGAGCACTTCCTCAATCCCCGCAATGTCGGGGAAGTTGAGAACCCCGATGGCATAGCCGAAGTAGGTTCCATCGCCTGCGGAGATGCCCTCAAACTTTCTTTCAAATTAGATGAGAATAAAAGGATCAAGGACATCAAGTTCAAGACCTTCGGCTGCGCCAGCGCGATTGCGACATCATCTGCATTGACGGAAATGGTCAAAGGGATGACCCTCGAAGAAGCCATGAAAGTGACAAACCAGGACATTGCGGCCTATCTCGGAGGCTTGCCCCAGGAAAAAATGCACTGTTCTGTCATGGGAAAGCAGGCCATGGAGAAGGCTATTGAAAATTATAAGGGCGGCCCGCCAACGGAACCGGCGGCGCAGATCATCTGCGAGTGCTTCGGCGTAACGGAACGCGAAATCGAGCAGGCCGTGAGAGAAAATAATCTCTCCACCGTTGAAGAGGTAACGAACTACACCAAAGCCGGCGGCGGCTGCGGTGGCTGTCATGACGCCATCAGGCAGATCATCGAGAGGGTCCGGGCCGGTGCCGCGCCCGTTGCCAGACCGAAGCTCTCCAACATCCAGAAGATCAAGATGATCGAGGAAACCATCGATCGCGAAATCCGGCCATCCCTAAAGAAGGACGGCGGCGACATCGAACTCGTCGATGTCATCGGCAACCGCGTCCTCGTCGCCACGCGGGGAACCTGTGCAACCTGCAAGGCCGCCGATATCACACTGAAACATTTCGTAGAATTAAAACTCCGTGATTTCGTATCGCCGGAGCTTGTTATTGAAGAGGTGACTACATGAAGACGATCTATCTCGACAACAATGCCACGACGCAGGTCGCAGAAGAGGTTCTCGATGCCATGCTGCCCTATTTCCGCGACCTTTACGGAAACCCGTCCAGCATGCATACCTTCGGAGGTCAGGTCGGACGAAAAATACGTGCGGCCCGCGAACAAGCGGCAGCCCTGATCGGCGCTCAACCGGAGGAGATCATCTTCACGAGCTGCGGTACGGAAAGCGACAATGCAGCCGTCCGGTCAGCCCTGACCGCCCATCCCGACAGGCGTCACGTCCTGACAAGCCGGGTCGAGCATCCCGCGGTCAAGTCTCTATGCGCCAATCTGTCAAGGCAGGGCTATCGCATCACAGAGCTCCCCGTTGACAAGGACGGCATCCTGGACATGGCCCCGTACGAAAGGGCTCTTACGCCGGATACGGCTATCGTCAGCCTCATGTGGGCGAACAACGAAACAGGGGTTCTCTTTCCCGTGGAAAAGGCGGCAGAACTTGCAACGGAGAGAGGCATTCTGTTTCATACAGATGCCGTCCAGGCAGTGGGAAAGATTCCCATAAACATGAGGGCGAATGCCATCGATATGCTCTCCATATCCGGTCACAAGCTTCATGCGCCAAAGGGCATCGGAATCCTTTATGTCCGCAAAGGAACGAAGTTCTCGCCTTTCCTTATAGGCGGGCATCAGGAGAAGGAGCGCCGGGGCGGCACGGAAAACACGCCCAGCATTATCGGACTGGGAAGGGCCTGCGAACTGGCAGCACGCAACATGGAAACTGAGAACAGGATGGTGTTGCTCCTCCGGGACAAGCTGGAGACCGAGATTCTGACCCGCATTCCCAACAGCCGGGTCAATGGAACCAGACTATACAGGCTCCCCAACACGACGAACATCAGCTTCGAGTTCGTCGAGGGTGAGGCCATCCTCCTCCTCATGGACGATTATGGAATCTGCGCATCCTCCGGATCAGCCTGTACATCAGGGTCATTGCAGCCCTCACATGTGCTCCGCGCCATGGGTGTTCCCTTCACCATGGCCCACGGCTCCATCAGGTTCAGCCTCTCAATCTATAATACGGAAGAGGAAATACACTTCGTCATAGAAAAGCTGCCTTCCATAATCGAACGGTTGCGCAGCATGTCGCCATACTGGAACGTAGGCGATCAGGCATGCTCTGTCCAGTAAAGGAGGAAGAATCACCATGGATGATGAGACAGCTAAAACGGATCAATGCAAAACGGATTTTGCAATTACCCGGACATTTCGCGATGAAATACCGGCCATCGTTCACGAGCTTGTATCGTCCTGCGCCCGCCACGACTGCTTTGACCATGTGGGGCCGGAACCCATTCCGTCGCGGGAGGCCATCATCGACACGGTGCACATGGCGTGCCGCATTCTCTATCCCGGTTATTTTATCCGCACCCGTGTGGATCAGGTCAATGTGGGCTACTATTTCGGTCAGGAGTTGACCGCTCTTTTTGAAGCCCTCTCCGAACAGATTATGCTCGCAATACGGCATGACTGCATCCGGCACAATCAGCCCTGCACGCATTGCGAAGAGAGCGGCCAGCAGGCTGCTATCGGCTTTCTCACCGGCATGCCACAATTGCGTGTTTTGCTTGCAACGGATATTAAGGCGGCCTATGAAGGAGATCCAGCCGCTAAGGGCTTCGATGAAATCATCTTCAGTTATCCGGGGCCTTTTGCCATCACGGTGTATCGCATTGCGCATCAGCTGTACCGCAAGGACATTCCCCTCATCCCGCGCATCATGACGGAATATGCCCATAGCAGAACCGGCATAGATATCCACCCGGGAGCCGATATCGGAGAAAGTTTCTTCATCGATCACGGTACGGGTGTGGTAATCGGAGAGACGACTACCATCGGCAAACGTGTCAGAATCTATCAGGGCGTGACCCTTGGCGCCCTGTCACTTAGCCGCGAAGAAGTGGAAAGTCTCAGAAATCAGAAGCGTCATCCAACCATTGAGGATGATGTGATCATTTATTCAAACGCCACCGTCTTGGGCGGGAAGACCGTCATCGGAGCCCGTTCAGTGATCGGTGGGAATGTCTGGATTACTGACTCGGTGCCGCCGGACACGGAGGTGTTTATGAAAACACAGGAACTCGTGCTGAAGGAAACCAGGAAGAAGTAAAAAGCACTTTAGAAGCCTTTTTGCATTTTCTTTCCTCGCCCGTCGGTAGCTTATACATGCCATTATTCTCCTAATTGGTCCTCATTGCTTTTCAATGATAAACAGACTTATTTTAACACAGGATGGCAACCTGTTATATGGATCGTTGTCTTGAGTGATCCCGCCCGCACGGGAGGGGAATTTACTGGAGCATCTCTGTGAAATCTGCCCTTCACCCTCTATGCCTGTTCGAAAAAAGGGTGAAGGGCAATAAAACGATAAATTTCTATTTCTGCCGCGTTATGCTGAAATGATCCCTTCTGTTCTTCGCCCAGGCTTCTTCATTGTTACCCGGATCGAGGGGGCGTTCCTTTCCGTAGCTCACGGTCTTTATTCTATTCTTGCCGACACCGAGGTCAACGAGGTATTTCATGGCGCTTGCCGCCCGTCTCTGGCCGAGGGCCATGTTGTATTCAACTGTTCCGCGTTCATCACAGTTTCCCTCAATGCGGACGATGAATTCCGGATGAGCCGTAAGCCATTTGGCATGCATACCCAGAACCTCCCTTGCATCAGGCCTGAGGTCAAAGCGGTCAAAGGCAAACTGGATGTCTGCAAACTGGGAGGCCTCCTTGTCAGCGAGCGCTGCTGCCGCCATAGCCGCTTCACCGACCTTCTGTTCTTCCGGGGACTTTGCGGGAGCGGCCTCAGCAGCCTGCGCGGACGCCTGCTTCTCCACTGCCGCCTCCTTTTCCACTGTGGCCTCCTCCTTCATGACTGCCTTCTTCGCGCATCCTGCGGGCAGAACAAAAGCGCATATGATGGCGACCAAAAATAACGTCATAAAAATCTTTTGCCTTTTCATCTTTCTCTCCTTTCCTTTCTAATCGTTTTCCCAATCCTATTGATCCTTCAGCCTGCCGCATAAGTGGCGAGGCTGCCATTGGCCTGTTGCTGATTCTTGGGGAGACCTAAGTACATCATTTCATGATTAAGGTGTTATATCGACCCCTTCGTTTTTACTCAGGGTAAACTCCGGGAGATATCTTTTAGTTTTACCCCCCCTGCTACTACGCTCGAACGAATGCGAGGAATCTTAGCATGTCATTCTTATTAATCATAAAGATATCTCGTTGTCACTCGAAATGACAAGAAAAATAATTGCGACACACTCTCCAGGCAGGGAATGACATATAAGAGTTTATTTTCGCACTGGTTATGCGCTATCTACTCACGGAGACATTGACTTAATCTATCACAAACTGGCGAACCTGCCAGCCGAAGCAATGACGTTAAAATCATAGAATAATGGCAGGTGCAAGCCACTATGAATAGAGGGATATAAAAAATGACCTCAGATTCGTCTTTTTGCTTTTTATACCAAATTTGGAACGAAGATTTTTTCTATGGAAGTCTACGGCAGTGGTGGATATGTTAAGAA
>CAITLA010000200.1 GCA_903893135.1 uncultured Syntrophaceae bacterium
CCGGAACGGTTTGAAACAAAAGCAATTTTTTTATTATCGGGCGACCAGGCGGGCGAAACATCAATGGCAAAATTATGGGTGAGACGTTCAAGATTTCTGCTGCTGAGATCCATCGCATATATCTCTTCGTTGCCATCCTTGCTCAGGGTCAGCAAGAGCTTCCTTCCATCCCTCGACCAGCAGCCAGCCAGATTAATGCCGTCAAAATTTGCAATCTTCTCAACCTTTGTGCCGTTTAATGTCTTCACGTAGAGATCAGGATTCCCATTCCTATAGGATGTAAAGGAAATATATTTTCCGTCGGGAGACCAGCGTGGCGATAGAGTTAATGACTGGAAGTTCGTAACTCGGGAAAAATCAGTCCCATCGAAATTAATCGTGTAGATATCTGAATTTTGTCCCTTCTTTAGTACAAAAGCGATCTTAGTGCCAAATACGCCTTCATCCCCTGTCAGGGCAGAAAGAATCTCGCCTGCAAATTTGCGCACCATCTCGTTCTTGTCTTCTATTTTTCCGGTGTACTGTTTTGCGGTAATGACCTCTCCCTTTATTACATCGAAAAAATGGAATTCGGAAGTGAGATCCCTGCCATTGGACTGGAAAGCCCCCTTCACCAGGTATTCAGCACCAATGACAGCCCAGTCGGCAAACCTGATACTTTCCACTGCTAAGCCCGCCTGTTTTTGATCTTCAAGAAAGGCCTTCTTGCTGATGATGTTAAAGAATCCCGTCATCTCCAAATACTTCGCCAGGGTATCTGAAAACCAGCTTGACAGCTCTGTCTGATTGCTCTGTTGACTTATTTTCCTAAAATCGACAATGGCGATGGGAAATTTTTGGAAGGCGGGAGAATCGATGTCAATGTAGACCTTACCCAAGGCGCTATGAGGCGGGCATAAAGCGGATAGCGTGACTGCCATGAACACAACTAATTTTAGAAAACGTCTGCATCTCGTCTTGCAGTTATTCATGACTGACATCATAGACCTTTCACTAAAGGATGTTCCCCTTCTATCTGAATTCCAGTGAATGGAACCTGATGCCCACATCGATGCTGTTCTCTCTCACCGAGTCTGGCAGAGGAGGAAGAGGGCTTGCCTTCTTCATGGCCTTCATGGCGGACTCATCGAAATATCGATTGCCTGAGCGTTTCTCAAAACTCAAATCTATAACTGTACCGTTCTTCAGTATCTTCGCCTGGACAATAGCCTCAATATTCTCCCTTGGTAATATTACCTGAGGCAGCGTCCATTTTCCCTTGATCCTGGACCAGATTAGGTTGTAATAGACGTTCATCCTTGCGTTGGATTCAGCATTATCCATCTGGCTCGAAGAGCCGGGCGGGTTCACTCCCGTATTCACCTTCCTCCTGATATCCTCGATTGCTCTATCAACACTGCCAGTCTGCTTTCTTTGAGACTCCAGCCTCTTGATGGGGACAGCAGGGACGGTATCGGCTCTCTTTTTCAAGATGGACGGATGCTCACCGGAAATCGTTTGATTGATTTCTCTCGAAATTGCCGATTGCGCTTTCCTTTCCTGCAAAACTTCAGACAGACTTACGAGATTAACGGAATAGACGGGACCGAAGGTCCATCTTGGAGAGGGAAGAGATGGCGCAAAGAAAATGATAGACAGCAATACAGCATGGATTAACAGCGATACAATGACCATACTGTTCAAGCTGATATCATTGTCATCTTGCTCCTTTTGCATCCTGTATCATCCTGCTGAATGTCACCTTGATTCCTCGGGCGCCTCCGTGATCATCCCTAGCCTGTCGACACCGGCTTTTCTGACCTCGGACATCACTTCCACGACAAACCCATAGGGAACATTCTTGTCAGCCCGCATAAAAACTTCTCTATCGATCCTGTTGGCAAAGATGTTTTCCAGCTTTGCACTGAGACCAGTAACAGGGACCTTATTCTTGTTTATAAATATCTCTTTCGCACTGTTAATCGTCAGCACAAGTTTTTCCTCTGTCACATCGATACTCTTCGATTTAACCCGCGGAAGGTTGACGTCGATGCCCATCTGAAGCATGGGAGCTGTCACCATGAAAATTATCAGCAAGACCAGAACTACGTCAACCAGAGGCGTGACGTTGATTTCGGCCAACAGCTTGCTGCCGCTATTTCTTTTTCTTCCGGGCCTCATAAGAACTTCTATTTTCTCACATAATTTCTTTCAATGATATTTAGTATTTCAGAAGCGAAGTTATCCATTTCCATGGCCATGTTCTTTACAACGTTGAGATAATAGTTGTAGAAAATGACAGCAGGTATGGCAGCAGCAAGACCGGCGGCAGTGGCAATAAGTGCCTCTGAAATGCCCGGCGCCACAACAGCAAGGGTTGCCGAGCCTCTTGTGCCTATGCCCCTGAATGTATCCATAATACCCCAGACTGTTCCGAATAGTCCAATAAATGGCGATGCACTCCCTGTTGTAGCGAGGAAACTGAGTGTACTTTCAAGTCTTGTCGCTTCAGAGCTGCATGCTCTGTTCAGGGCCCTTTCAACATTATCGATACCCTTCATCTCCAGTTGAAGCGGAGTCGATTCATCGGATTCCTTGGGAGATGACGACCCCCTTATGACCTTGGTTATCTTCACCAGTTCCGTATAGCCGGCCTGAAATACCTCAGCCATGGTTGAATGTTTGTATTTTTTCGCTTCGGGGAAAATATCGGAGAGCTTATTGCTGTTCATATAGGTATCCAAAAACATATTATTTTCCCTTTTTACTTTTTTGATGCTCCTGTATTTCATCAAAATAATAGCCCACGACACAACAGAAAAGACAAGGAGCAACAGCAGGACAAGCTGAACCATCAGTCCTGCATCAAGAATCATCTTGAGAATACTGCCATGAAAATGTCCTCCAAGACCAACAGCGGCAACAGAAGAAATCTCTTTCACTTTTTCACTCCTGAATCACTTATTTGCTGTATTACCTGAGTCTGCGACTTGCTACGGGTCATTACGTGTAATGGAAAAAAATGGCCTTGTCAATAGATTTAGGATAACGAGCATTCAAGGGCAGAATAAATTTCTGAAAATCGCCAAACCAAAAAAGCTGACTGGTAAGAATCATTACAAAAATTCCGGTGCAAAGGCTACAACGCAATCGATGGCAGATGAATCACAAAAAATCATGGCCAATCTATCTACACCGAGGGCAATACCGGCCGCCTCCGGCATGGCAGCAATATCCTGCAGAAAACGCTCCGATATAGGGTAAATCGATTTACCTATAGAGTGACGATATTTGTTCACATTCAGAAATCGTCTATGATGTTCTTTCGGATCTGTAAGCTCAGAACATGCGTTGGCTATCTCTTTCCCTCCCATGTACAACTCAAAGCGTTCGGCCAATGCGAAATCATCTTTCTTTTCCTTTGCCAGGGCTGACCCAGAAACCGGATAATCATAGATGAAGGTGGGCTGTGTGAGCCCCAAGCGAGGTTCGATAGAGGAGACCATGATCTCATCGAAGCAATTTTCCGTTACAGCTTTATCCATTGACATCGGTGCATAGCAGGCAAAAGCCTCTCTTACAGATATACTCTCCCACGGTCTTTGCAACCCTATTGCCCTGCCCTGGTAGTTAATTACATCCCCGCAACCGAGTTCACCGGCCACAGCGACAATCAGTTCCTCACATTCTTTCATGAGCTTGCGATAGTCCATGCCCCGGCAATACCATTCCAGCATGGTAAACTCAGGAAGATGGCATGAACCTCGTTCGCCGTCACGGAAACACTTGCAGATTTGAAATATCCTTGGATAACCCGCCGCAAGAAGTCGCTTCATATGAAGCTCGGGAGATGTGTGCAAAAACCAATCGCCACACGAGATGGCATCAATATGGGTTTCTGGAATCAGTGCCGGAATCAGATAGGGAGTCTCCACCTCCAAATAATCCCTGCTCGTGAAAAAATCTCGGATCGCACGGATCATCCTGGCACGTTTCCATAAAGTTTCCCGCTTCTTTGCCAGTCTCCCGTCGTCTTCCATAGGAGTTTCAATCCTTGACCCTTGTAAGATATTCGCCGCTTCGTGTATCGACTCTGATCTTCTCACCTTCTTCAACAAAAGGAGGAACATGAATCTGATAACCTGTTTGCAGGGTTACTGGCTTAGTCTTGCCTGATACCGAATCACCCTTGGCCCATGGGTCAGCTCGTATGACGACAAGATCAACAAAATTCGGCAGGCTCACTTCAAGAGGTCTATCCTCGAAAAAGAGGATTTCTGCCTCCAGGTTATCAATAAGGAAATTTTTCGCCTCCCCGACTTGATCTTCAGTGAGAAAGACCTGTTCATAACTTTCGCTATCCATGAAGCAGTACTTCCCCTGTTCCCGATACAGATACTGCATTTTTTTCTGTTGGAGATCTGCCGGTTCGAAAGTATCCGCGGAACGGAATGTCCGTTCAAACTGTGCTCCCGTAATCATATTGCGTAATTTAGACCTGTATAGAGCCTGGCCCTTTCCGGGTTTGACAAAGTTGAACTCGGTAACGATATAAGGCTCATTGTCCATCTTGATCCGCAAACCTTTTTTCAAATCACTTGCACTATACATGTAACATCTTCTCTCCTTTCAGTCTAACTCATGGACTTACTAATTCACTTCTCCTGTCCTGTCAAAAATATATTCGCCTGTCTCACGAGCCATTGTGCGAAAAGGAGACCCGGGATAAAGAGGACATTTTCCCTTGCCCCCCGGGATATCAGAGACATATTGCGGCACACAAAGCCCTGATATATTTCCCCATATTTTCTCCATGATTTTTATTCCTGACCGTACTTCGGTGCGAAAATGATCCGTACCTTTTACCGGATCACATTGAAACAAATAATAAGGCCTGACAGATATCCGTTGAAGGCCATAGAAAAGGTCCCGCAGGGTTTCGTAGTTATCGTTGATACCCCTAAGCAGGACGGATTGATTTGATACGGGGATTCCCGCCTCAAGTATCATTTCACAGGCATGAGCCGCTTCCGGTGTAATTTCATTCGGATGATTGAATTGCGTATTGAACCAAAGAGGACGATGCTTGCGCAACGTGTCACACAGTTTACGAGTAATCCTCATGGGCATGACTACGGGAACACGGCTTCCTATACGCAGTACCTCCACATGGGGAATAGAACGTAATGATCCGAGAAACCAATCAAGGATACCGTCTTTCATGGTGAGTGGATCACCTCCCGAAACGATGACTTCTCGAATATGCTTCGTCTTGGACACATAATCAACCATGCGTTCCATGTACCCTCTGGTTTCTTCGATGCCGCCTTTCCTCCATATTCGCTTGCGATTGCAGTGCCGGCAATATGTTGCACACATATGTGTGACAATTGCGACGCAGCGATCACGATAACGATGCACGAGCCCTGAAACAGGCATGTCCCGTTCTTCTTCTAAAGGGTCGGCCACACCCCCGAGCGAAAAACTTATCTCCCTTTCATCAGGAAAACACTGACGACGAAGGGGGTCGTTATCATCCGCTGCATTCATTAGAGAAAAATAATACGGAGTGACGCTAAAGGGATAAGACCTTGCCACGGTTTGATATTTCTTGAGGGCCGCCGGCGCCTCCTTGAGGACTCCGGCCAATTGAAGAATTGTGCGTATCCGATTTCTGTATTGCCACTCCCAGTCATACCACTCCTTCGACGAGACTCCTCGCCACGGGCTTATGGAGATGGTACGGTTTCTCGATTCCATGTTTTACAATGCTTCAAATAGAGTTTATTGAAAAGTTGCCTTCCATTATTCAATTTTATAGCATCAAATATTGATTATTACAAATTAGAATCCAGAAAGTTGTCATTAAGAGATAAGGGTTTGAGAATCAGTACCCGGCATAGAATCTTGCCATTCTCAATATTATACATTGAGCTGCTACGTTAAAAAATGAATTATTCAAAAGCGACACAGCCGATGAAATTAACGTATACAGGGTCTCGCTTGAGAGAATAATAATCTAAGTTTTAATTGTTTTCGCTTAGATCAGGCGGCCAGCATCACTCGCAGCTTGCTCGAAGGTAAGCGAGCGATTGCATAACGACACCTTCCCTCAAAGATCGAAGATTCTCCGGGGAGATTCAATCCGGCCTATCGCTTCCTGCCCATCAGGAAAACATTCAACGACCGCTCGGAATTGCATGCCAAAGAGAGATTGTCGAGTGGCAGTCTAGTGCGTTTTTCGGGTATCAAAGAACCGACTGCGATATTTATTAGACATTGCATATTAGTCAGAAATAGGTAATAATTAAGGCATATTAATCGCGGAGTCGCAGAAGAATTCATTAAATCGGCCAGTGATGCCCTTTCTATGAGCAAGAAAGAATCAAAAGGAAAATAATCAAGAAATGCCCTTTTGCCAGTCCGAGACATTTTTTGAGCCCCGGGTACTGGCCATTGTATGAATTTTTTTTGTTCGGGATCAGAAATTACCTCTCCGGTGCAAAGGCGCGGTATGGTCAACGGGAAAACTCACGTGCTCTATCTTTTAATCCGTCATGACAAGAAATAGTTTCTTATTATAAGGAGATCAATCTATGAAATCATTATCGAAGGATGAACTGAAAACTTTGATGAGCAAACAGAAAGGTCCTTGCATTTCACTATTTATGCCCGCCTATCGTGCTGGTGCTGAAATCCAGCAAAATCAAATCAGATTCAGAAATCTGCTTCGTGAAGCCGAAGAAAAATTGATTGCCAATGGCCACCGCGCCCCAGAGGCGAAGGCATTGCTCGAACCTGCGCAGGGACTTTCAGGCAATATACCTTTCTGGCGACAACAGAGCGGCGGTCTCGCCATATTCATATCTTCAGATGTATTCCGTCACTACGGCCTGCCCATAAATTTTGAGGAATTAATAGTTGTAGCTGACCGTTTTCACGTCAAACCTCTTCTGCCGGCCCTGAGCGGCGACGGACATTACTACATTTTGACGTTGAGTCAAAAAGGGAGCCGAATTTTTGAGGGAACAAAACAGAACATCAGAGAAATCCAAATTGAAACGATACCCAAAAATCTTGCCGAGGCCCTCCAGTACGATGAGCTGGAAAAGCAAATCCGCTTCCATAGAGGGACGCCACGGGGAGGGGAACGCGGATCTATGATGTCAGGGGGTGGTGCTGAACTGGACGATGCGAAAGAAAACATTTCGAAATATTTCCGCCAGATCGACAGGGGATTACATGACCTCCTGAGAGACGAACGGGTACCTCTGGTGCTTGCCGGCGTCGATTATCTATTTCCGATCTATAGAGAGGTAAACACGTACCCTTATCTCATGGAAGAAGGGATTCCTGGAAATCCCAAAGGAATAACTACAGAACAGTTGCATAAACTGGCACTTGAGATTGTCAGACCTTATTTCCAAAAGGCTGAAAATGACGCAATCGCCCAATACCGGCAATCTTCCGGCACGGGATTAACTTCCAGTGACATTAAAGAAATTATCCGTGCCGCGTGTGATGGGCGGGTTGGTTTGCTCTTTATCGCCACAGGTCATAAGCAATGGGGTATTTTTGACCCGGAATCGAAGGATGTGCAATTACACCAAAAGATGGAGCCTGGCAGTGAGGATCTTTTAGATTCTTCTGCAATCCGGACTTTGTTGAATGGCGGCACTGTTTTTTCGCTTCCTCAGGGAAAAATGCCTGATGATAAACCAATCGCGGCTGTATTTCGTTATTGAAACGAAAAGCATAACGTTTCCAATCATCTTAAACATATTTCTCATATGGACTTGCAGTATCGCAAAGTAAATGTTGCACGGCTTTCCGTGCTGTCAAATACCGCTCTTGTTGTCATGAAGATCGCCGTCGGGCTCATGATTGGATCGGTGTCTATAATGTCTGAAGCGATCCATTCCGGAGTAGACCTTCTGGCTTCCCTTATCACTGTATTCTCCGTCAGCAAATCCAGCATGCCTGCCGATGTCAAGCATCCCTTTGGCCATGGAAAAGTTGAAAACATTTCCGGCACTATCGAGGCGCTGCTCATCTTTCTGGCGGCCGTCTGGATCATCTACGAAGCCATCGGGAAACTCCTGAATCCGGAGCCTATTGAATATGTCGGTTGGGGTGTGGGGGTAATGTTAATTTCAGCTCTGGTTAATATAGTCGTATCGAAAATGCTTTTCAAAGTGGCAAAAGAAACCGATTCCATCGCTCTTGAGGCCGATGCCTGGCATTTGCGCACTGACATATATACCTCCGCCGGCGTAATGACAAGCCTTGCCCTGATCTGGATGGGTCACCGTATTTCGCCTGGCACCAATCTTTACTGGCTGGACCCTGTCGCTGCGATCGCCGTCGCCTTGTTTATTATGGGCGCTGCCTACAGGCTGACTCTCCAATCGGCGCAGGATCTGATGGATGTGAAACTTCCCACAGACGAGGAGACATGGATCCGCCAGCTGATAATGACACATAAGCCTGTTATACATGGCTTTCATCAATTGCGCACACGCAAGGCGGGAAATTTTCGCTTCGTTGACTTCCATATTAAAGTTGATCCTTCCATGTCTGTCGAGGACTCTCACAAGATCACCGATGAGTTATCCGGAAGCATAGAAAGTCGCTTCCCCAATACCAATGTCACAGTTCACATCGAACCATGCGACGGCACATGCAGTGGCGATTGTCTATCTGGATGCCTGCTGCCTGAAAGCGAGCAGAAGGCAGTGATGCAAAAAAACCGGCGAGTCTAACAAAACAAGGAACACTCTATCAGAGATGTCGTCAGCCTTTATAGATGAACCTTTCAAGTAACTTGTGGAAGGGGGTCCAGTGCGAAGCGTCATCGGATTCCTGGATGAATTCCTGGAAGGCATTAACCTTGGCATCAAGATCGTCTATAAAATGCACGATTAATGCCTCCGGCGTCTTCGGACGCTTTGGCGAACCGAATTCCTGAGTACCGTGATGGCTCAATATCAGATGGCGGAGCTCCATGGCGAGTTGCTCCGGAAAACCTTCTACGGCGCTAATCCTGGCATCCAGCATCTCCAGACCAATCACGATATGCCCAATCAGTCTGCCCTCATCGCTGTAGTCAAACATCCTGTCGTAGGTATATTCATAAATCTTGCCTATATCATGAAGGATCCCCCCGGATATGACAAGGTCCCTGTTGATACCCTGGTAATGCTTTGTTACCTGATCGAGCAGGCGTATGACTGAGAGCGTGTGTTCAAGGAGGCCTCCGATATAAACATGATGAAAACTTTTAGCAGCGGGGGCCTTCTTGAACAATTTCGCCACCTCCCCGTCATGGAAAAATAAGTGTAACAGCTGCCTCAAGCAGGGTGTTTCGATTTGTTCGACAAAGGCCATTAGATCGGCGAACATCACATCGATGTCTCCTTTTGCAGCAGGCAGATATTCGGCCAGGTCGACGGCAGAGTCATCAACCTTCCTGACACCCGTTATGGAAAGTTGAACGGTGCTCCTGAAGCTGACTGCCCCTCCCTGTGCCTTAATCACATCCCCCTTAATGAAGGCTTTGTCCCACTCGATTGCATTCTCCCAGATCTTTCCGTCAATCTCCCCTGTCTTATCCTTAAGACGAACGTTCAGATAAGGCTTTCCCGTCTGAGAGAAAGCAAGATTCTTTTCGGTCACAAGAAATGACTCGTTTACTTTTTCACCCGGCTTTATATCCTTGATATAAACACTCTTATTCTTCATATTCACACCTGCCGTTACTTATCGCCATTTACTCACTTCTCTCTCAAGATGCGATGATCACCCGCCCTGATAGTCAGCTTTGTTATGTCAAAGTACTCCATCAACGGTATGATGAATTTTCTTGAAAGACTTGTCAACTCTTTCATACTTGCCGGTGTAGCCTTTCCATCCCTCACAAGAAGGCTCTTATAATCTTCCCGCAGCCTCGTTAAAACTTCTTTATGAAAGTAGAGATCTTCATTTATCTTTATCAGAGAACCTTCTTTGAGCATCACATTGATGACACTTTCTGCCAAGCTTCTTTGGCCCGCAAATTTTTCCATAAGCTCCTTGATTGAAGGAGGGGTAAGCCCTGCATCCATATAGATCTCTGCAATTTTGCTTCGTATATCCTCCAGCTCTCCTTTCAGATCCACACGGTGCCCGGACAGGCGAATGTTCTCCCTCTCGACGACTATTTCCCCTCTCTTTTCAAGCTCTCTGACAGCCATATTAAAGAGCCTTGGTCTGGCGAACTGTCCTGCTGTACTCCTCAACTCTTCTTTCGAAACGCCTTCCTTCAGGGGATATCTCTCATGATACGCCCGCATTTCCAGGAGAATCCTACCCTGGAGGTTCTGATAAATGGAGAAAGATATGATCCTGGATTCATCAACATCCAGAACGACGACCTGCTTTTTTGAAGACAGAGTTCCGAGAATGTCCTTAAGGATATTCTGATAAACTCCAGTTCTCATTTCAAGCTCAGATATACCAATGCCCTCAATTCCTGACCGCTCAATAATAATCGCCGCCCTCTCTGTATCAGTACCATCATGCAGGAGATCAATTTCATGATTTACCTTTTCAGAATTTCTCTTATGCTTTTTAGGCAAAGGGTCAACTATCATCCCGCCACCGATTGTCGTTACAGGCGAGTAGCTCCTGATGACAAACCGGTCTCTTGCCATTGCAACAATGGGAGACTCAAGGACTACTTGTGCAGAAGCCTTAGCTCCAGGTTCCACATCTTCACGGTCCAGGAGTATTATCCTGCCGATTGCTTCATTCGTTCCCACGTGAAACCGCACCAGGTTCCTGTTTTTCAGTCTCCTATTGTTATTTGACAAATATTCCACGCACACGTCCAGGCGGATAGAAGGCTTAAGAGTCCGAGGCCTGGCGAGTACATCTCCTCTGACGATTGTATCCTTTTCAACACCCTGCAGATTTATGGCCGTCCGCTGGCCTGCCTCAGCAATGGTTGCGCTCTGGTTATGGATCTGTATGCCTCGCACCTTGGCAGTGACTCCCGTCGGCAGTATTTCCACCTCTTCGCCCAACTTTATGTCTCCGGAAATCAGAGTTCCTGTGACGACTGTCCCGAATCCCTTCATGGTAAATGCTCTATCGACAGGCAACCGGAAAATACCCGCATCAGATTCTCCCTCTATCTCCGATGCCACTCTGCCGAACGTATCCAGCAATTCCTCGAGCCCCGCACCTGTGATTGAAGAGACAGGTATAACAGGAGATGCCTCCAGAAAAGTCCCTTTCAAGAATTCATGGACATCGTCTTTTACAAGATCGCGCCATTCCTCTGTTACCATATCGACCTTGGTAAGGGCAACAAGACCTTTTTTAATGCCGAGGAGCGAGCAGATATAAAGGTGTTCCCTCGTCTGGGGCATTACACCCTCGTCTGCCGCGATTACCATAATCACCATATCGATGCCGGAGGCGCCGGACACCATATTTCTTATGAATCTTTCATGGCCGGGAACGTCCACAATACCGAATGTTCGACCGTTTGGAAGAGTTAGAGAGGCAAAGCCAAGTTCAATGCTGATCCCTCGCTCCTTCTCTTCTTTGAGCCTGTCCGTATCGATACCGGTGATGGCCTTGATAAGGGCTGTCTTGCCATGATCGACATGGCCGGCTGTGCCTA
Organism: uncultured Syntrophaceae bacterium; assembly: GCA_903893135.1. Taxonomy (GTDB): domain Bacteria; phylum Desulfobacterota; class Syntrophia; order Syntrophales; family UBA2185; genus Fen-1135. Next base: position 11,648 of record CAITLA010000200.1, read on the forward strand.
TGATGAAATGCTTCATAGAACTTAAATAACAAACTACCTGGCGTTTAACAATAGCAAAAATCTACATGCCGCTCATCTTTGATATTTCAATGCCTTAATTTTTCACTCAAGGCGAGACGATAATTCTCCACTTGAAATGACCAGGTTAAATTTGTTAGCATCATTTTACCTAAAAGGATCGCGAGTTCTATGAGGATACTTGGTCTCGATTACGGTAGCAAAAGAATAGGCGTCGCCGTTTGTGATGAGCTTGGAATGACTGCCCAGGGGCTCGCCACCATTGCTCGAAAAAATCGCCAGCAGGATCTCGCAGAGATCGCCAGATTCATCAGGACTTATAATGTGGAGAAAATTGTGATCGGCTATCCCATAAGACTCGATGGCACTGAAGGCATTCAGTGCGAAAAAGTCGGCAAATTTGCTTCTATCCTGGAATCCGCATTCTCTCTGCCTATAATCAAATGGGATGAAACACTTTCAACGAAGGAGGCAGAAGAAATCCTCATTCGGGCTAACATGCGAAGAGACAAGAGAAAGAATATCGTGGATAGGGTCGCCGCCAGTTTGATTCTCCAGGGATATCTGGATGACCAGGACCGCCGCAATAAATCTCAGTAGTTATCAGGCAGACTGAATTCATGCGAATTCGAACTACAACTCGTAAACACAGAAAAAGCCCTGCCGTCATCTTAACGGTCATAATCTTTTTTGTAATGTTGGCGGGTCTCTACTATGCCCTCAGCTCCACGGACAGTCGGAAAGAGCCCGTTATAGTTGATATTCCGAGAGGGACGAGTTTTCTACAATCGGTTGACCTGCTGGAAGAGGCCGGGCTCGTAAAGCACAAATATCTATTTTATGCACTGGTGATTACAAGGAATGCACAGGGCAACATCAGGGCAGGTGAATATGAGCTATTAACATCCATGTCACCGATGGAAATCATCGATAAACTGGTCAAGGGTCAGATTAAGACCTACGATGTTCCAATACCCGAGGATTTCACGATGCGTGAGATTGCCGTCCGTCTGGTCTCCTACAGATTAGTCGATGAGAAGCAGTTCTTGTCCCTTTCAAAAGACACAAAGCTCCTTGCAGAGTTGGACATAGAAGGCAGAAGTGTCGAGGGATATCTGTATCCCGAAACATACAAATTTGATAAATCGATGGGGCCAAGAGCTATCATCGAGGCTATGGTTACTCAATTCCGAAAAAGATTTACCCCGGCAATGGAGAAGAGGGCGAAAGAACTCGGCATGACGCTACATGAGGTCGTAACACTCGCCTCCCTGATCGGAAAAGAAACGGGGTATGAAAAAGAAAAGCCCCAGGTCTCAGCCGTCTTTCACAATCGACTGAGAAAAAAGATGAAATTGCAAAGCGATCCGACCAGCGTCTATGATCTCGAATCTTTTGCCGGGGCTGTAAAGAAAAAGCACCTTCTGAGAAAGTCGCCCTTCAATACGTACATAATCGATGGACTGCCCCCTAGTCCCATCGCAAATCCGGCCATTGATTCATTGCAGGCAGCCCTCTACCCTGCCCCTGGCAATTACCTTTACTTCGTTTCCAATAACGATGGCTCCCACAAATTCTCATCCAGCCTTTCCGCTCATAATAAAGCGGTCTTAAAATATCAAATTAATAGAAAAAAAGAGTAATTTTTTTCTTGACAAACAGATTTTCCCTCCTTATAGTTAGGCCAAGTGGAGTAAAGTGGCTTATTGTGGAGGGAATCTACCGTGTCTGTCTTCAGGGGTCAGTATAATCATTCCATAGATGCCAAGGGCCGGATCATCTTTCCTGCAAGACTGCGGGAAGTTTTCGCCGAGAAATACGACAGCAGGCTGGTTATTACAAACTGGGACAATTACCTGATGGTCTTTCCCTTTGACGAATGGCGGATCCTCGAGGAGAAGGTCAGCCATCAGTCTCTATTCAGAAAAGAAGTCAGGGCCTTTCAGCGCTTTTTCATGTCCAGCGCTGTCGATTGCTCCTTCGATAGTCAGGGCAGGGTTCTCGTTCCTCCCAACCTCAGAGAATATGCGGGACTCGATAAAGACATAGTCCTGGCAGGCATGATTAAGGTCATAGAGATATGGGGTAAAGAACGTTTCGATGAAGACATGAAGAGAAGCGCAATCGATATCGACAGCTTCAGTAAATATATGGCGGATCTGGGAATATAGAAAAAGGCCCATGGAATGTGCTCCTTTCATATACCAGTCATGGAGAGTGAGGTTGTTGAGTCCCTTCGTTGCCGTCCCGGAGGCATCTATGTTGACGGAACCGTAGGGGGAGGAGGACATGCCTGCGAGATTCTTCGTCATAGCGCGCCAGACGGCTTATTGATAGGCCTGGACGTCGATGATGATGCGCTCCGGGAATCGGAAGAGCGATTACGGCCTTTTGGCAGCAGGAAGATCCTCGTAAAGGGCAATTTCGCAGATATAGATACCATCTTGGTCTCTTTAAACATCAGGGAAGTTGATGGCATCCTGCTCGACTTGGGAGTTTCTGCTTATCAACTGAAAACAGCGCACAGGGGTTTCAGCTTTTCCTTGAATGCTGCCCTCGATATGCGAATGGATCAGAGCCGGGAACTTTCTGCTTACGATATTATCAACACATTTCCGGAAAAAGAGTTGGAGCGGATCATTAAGGACTATGGCGAGGAGATGATGGCGAAAAGGATTGTAAAGAGGATCTCCATGCGAAGAAAGACATTCCCCATCGAAACAACGGCAGAACTCGCCGACGTTATTGTAAAGGCCTTACCCTCCCCCTTCAAGACAAAAAGAATTCATCCCGCAACCCGAACCTTCCAGGCAATCAGGATATATATCAATAACGAGCTTCTGAATCTTCATGATGCCATAAATCGCGGAGTGGATGTACTCAGGACGTCGGGGCGCTTTTCCATCATATCGTTTCAATCCCTGGAAGACAGGATTGTTAAAAACGGCTTTCGCTCGTGGGAGAAGGAATGCATCTGCCCTCCCTCCTTACCTGTGTGCGCCTGTCATAGAAAAGCCAAGTTGAAAATATTGACCAGAAAACCGATAACACCCGCGGCTTCTGAAATTGAATCTAATCCGCAGGCAAGAAGCGCCAAGCTGAGAACGGCCGAGAGGATTTAAGAAATGCAGTCGGAAGAAGTCATTCATGGAAATGTCTGCGATGTAGAGAAGGTTTCCACTCAGATAAAATATTCGAATTTTATCTTTGTCACTTTAGTGCTCATGGCAGTCGCCCTTATCTATGTATGGTCACATATCCGCATGACAGAGCTGGAGTACATGGTTGCAACGGAAATGAGTATAAAGGAAAAACTTGTCGAGGAGCAGACGAAGTTGAAGGTTGAGATCGCAACCTTGAAATCACCGCAGCGGCTTGAGGCAATAGCAAAAGAGCAATTGCAGATGACGTATCCTACAAGAGATCAGGTCATAATCCTCAATAACGATGATACGGCAAGCGCTAATAAAACGGGTTCCTAATAATCGGGAAGTGCAGCAATGGCGGGTGAATCAAAAAAATGGCTGAGATTCAGGATTGTTACGGTACTGGTATTTTTCTTGGTGCTTTTTATTGCCCTCATATCGAGGGCGTTCCAGATTCAGGTACTTTCCGGAAAACTCCTGAAAACCCTTGCCGAGCGGCAACACATAAAGACGCTGCAGATTGAACCGGAGAGGGGCATTATCTTCGATCGCAACGGCGAGAAACTCGCTGCGAGCACTATGGTGAGTTCCGTCTTTGCTGACCCATCGAAGATAAGCAATTCCTCTGAAGTCGCCGGAGTATTAGCCCCGATTCTCAATATAGATAAGGAAACTATTACAAAAAAGCTTTCAGGCTCAAAAAATTTCTGCTGGTTAGCGAGAAAAATCCCCCCCGATCAGGCGAGCAGAATAGAGGCCCTGAATATCGATAACGTCTTCTTGATTAAGGAACCGAAACGCTTTTATCCAAACGGGGAACTGGCCGGCCGCCTTATCGGCTTCGTAGGATTGGATTACACCGGCCTCGAGGGACTGGAGCTCAAATATGATAATTATTTAAAGGCAACCCCGGAAAAGCTAATCTGGGCGCGGGATGCCAGGGGAAACCGATTGTTTCCACGGATTGAAAAACCTGTCGTGCAACAGGAAGAGGGATATAATCTCATCTTGACGATCGACAGCCGCATCCAGCATATCGTTGAATCGAATCTGCAGGAAGCGATTACGGCGAAAGGCGCAAAAGGCGGCTTTGTCGTCGTCATGGACCCCAAGACCGGCGAAATACTCGCCCTTGCCGATCAACCGGGCTTCGATCCAAACAAATTTTCCAGCTACAACCTCGGCAAGGGGAAAAACAAGGTTATCACTGATTCTTTTGATCCGGGCTCAACATTCAAGCCTTTTCTCGCAGCGGGCGCCCTCGAGGAAGGCATAGTCAAGGAAACGGACAGGTTTAACTGTGAAAATGGATCATATGTGGTATCAGACAGGACTTTCCATGAGGCAAACAAAAAGAAGTACGGATCTCTTACATTTCACGATGTACTGAAGTATTCGAGCAATATCGGATGCGTGAAGATCTCCGAAAAGCTGAAGAAAGAAAAATTCTACCACTATATTAAACAATTTGGCTTCGGATCAAAGACGGGGATCGATCTTCCCGGCGAGGTCAGCGGACTCTTGAGGCCGCAGCAAAACTGGACAAGGGTTGATACGTCAACCATTGCCTTCGGACAGGGTATTTCTGTCACAGCCATTCAGCTTATCACGGCCCTTTCTGCCATAGCAAATGAAGGCATGCTGATGAAACCTCATATCGTGCGTGCAGTTGTTAACAAGCAGGGACAGATTATTAAGAAAGTCATGCCCACTCCTGTGAGACAGGTCATATCGCCGACCACGGCGAAAAGACTTACGGCCATTCTGAAGGATGTAGTCGGAGATGATGATGGAACCGGCAAGAAAGCCCAGATTCCGAACGTTGCCGTGGCAGGCAAAACGGGAACTTCTCAAAAGTTTGATTTTTCCCGACGTGCCTATTCTTCTGAAAGGGTCCGCACCTCCTTTATGGGATTCTTCCCCGCCGAAGATCCGCAGGTTGCCATTCTGGTGACACTCGACGAGCCGCAGAGGGACAAGTGGGGCGGAGTGGCCGCAGCGCCTGTTTTCAAAAATATTGCTGAACAGATATTGACATGTTTCAAAACAGATATTAAAGAAGCTCCTTTTCCCGTTCTTGAAGAGGAGAAAACGAATGGTATTAAATTAAAACTCGTGTCTGCACCTCAAA
>CAITLA010000201.1 GCA_903893135.1 uncultured Syntrophaceae bacterium
TGAACATCACAATTCTTAACGCAACCTCCCATGCATTGGAGTTTCGTGACCTTTGAAAAACACCCTGTTTGTCATTGCGAACGAAGTGAAGCAATCTCATAAGCCATTGACGTCAGATAGATTGCCGCGGCGCTCACGCGCCTCGCAATGACACCAAGGACAGATTTTCAAAGGTCTCGTTTCAGGCAGACGGGGCTACAAATTTCTTTCAAATTCCTAAAGACAGTAATTTTTAACTTCATTTTAGTTCTTGATCCGAAACAATCTGGTGGGTAATTCCGGGATGGAATTAGCATGCAAAAATGTCAATTTTTAGCTCATTATTATTACAAAAATGTATCAAGTGGCGGTGTGAATATAAGGGAGTCATACTTTGATGTCAAGACAAAAAAGTTCAGGGTACAGCAATATTCACTGACTTCAGAGCTTTCCTAACCAAGAGGGATGCACATAAGCAGATGGCTAATTTCCCGGTATTGACAGTCCCGTCCTTTTTCTCTATACTTCGCCACTTCAAGAAAGGCAGATTCGGTATTTAATCAGTGATTTATCTAAATAACATCTCCCTGTCCTTCGCCGACCGCAGGATTTTCGACAAGATCACCTGGATGATTCCGGAAAGGAGCAGGATCGGTCTGGTCGGAGATAACGGCACCGGGAAGACCACCCTTTTTAGAGCAATCCTGGGGATGGTCGATATCGATGAGGGCATCATAGAGATTCCGAATAGGAAAAACAGGACAATAGGCTATCTGCCACAGGACCTGGTAGAACTGGAGCCCTTTTCACTGATAGACTACCTCAGGAGAAAGAGCGGTATAGACGATATCGAAAGGACTCTGAAAGATCATGAAGGACGTATGTCCCGGTGTGATTCTGACTCGGCCGAGTATCAGGAGATACTGAAGGCATACGAAGCCACGACTGCCCGCTTTCAGGCCGCCGAGGGATACCGTTTCGACGCAAAGGCCAAACAGATATTAAACGGCTTCGGGTTCCGGGAAAAGGATTTCTCCAAGAACTGCACTGAATTTTCCGGCGGATGGAAGATGCGCATCCTGATTGCCCTGATCTTACTATCCGCGCCGGATATCATGCTTCTCGACGAACCGACCAATCACCTGGATACGGAGAGCATGGAGTGGCTGGAAAGCTATCTGAAAAATTACCACGGCACCCTGCTTGCAATTGCCCACGACCGCGTGTTCCTGGATAAAATGGTCAATCAGATGGTGGAGCTGTCCAATCATCGACTCACCGTCTATAAGGGAAACTACTCCTACTATCTTGCGGAGAAGGAACGGCGCCTGGAGGCCCTGAAAAAACAGATGGCTCTTCAGCGTGGAGAGATCAAAAAGACACAGGAATTCATCGAGCGGTTCCGGTATAAAGCCACCAAGGCAAAGCAGGTCCAGAGCCGCATCAAGATGCTCGAACGGTTTGAAATCATTGAGCGCGAAAGAAGCAAGAGACAGGTTCATATCAAGTTTCCCGAAGCGCCGAAAAGCGGCAGGGAGGTTGTGTCTGCAAGACAGGTTACCAAAAGCTATGGAGATCTGAACGTTTTGGGGTCCTTTGACCTGACAGTCCACAGGGGTGAAAAAATCGCCCTCGTCGGCATCAACGGGGCAGGCAAGTCCACCCTGGCCAGGATTCTCGGCGGTATGGAAGAACCATCTTCCGGGACGGTGACCTGCGGCCTCAACGTGAGCATGGCCTTCTTTTCTCAGGAAAGCGCCGAGAATCTCGACTATGGGTGCACCATCTGGGATGAGGTCTGCCTCGCGGGCAGTCGTAGCAATGATCAGGAAAAACGGAACCTCCTGGGAACTTTTCTTTTCTCCGGGAATGACATCTATAAGGAGATTTCCGTGCTGTCCGGCGGGGAGAAGTCCCGACTTGCCCTGCTGAAAATCCTTCTCCAGGATTCCAACCTGCTGATCCTCGACGAGCCCACCAATCATCTGGACCTGAAAA
>CAITLA010000202.1 GCA_903893135.1 uncultured Syntrophaceae bacterium
AGTTGCAATGATACGTACCCTACTCGTGAGGCTATCGGTTTCGCCTTTCCTCGTGAATCTGCTCTGCGTTATATATTGCGCCAGCAGTCTCTGAATCCTGGGAGCGAGATTCTCAACGTTTTCCAGAATCAGAGTTCCGCCGTCGGCAATCTCCAGGTAGCCCCGACGAATCCCACTGGCATAGCTGGCAACTCCGGGCCCATGTCCGAACAGGGCTGACTCCTGAGCGATTTCCAGGTGCACTTCGTCCCTTGTCGCGAGGCGGCCTTCCGGGCCTTCCCGCTGTATCGGCGGCGGATTGTCGCACTCCAGGTGAAGGAGCGGCCGGGCTGTGTCTCCGTTGTGATAATGTATCAGCCTTGCCGCCAGAAACCTGCCACTGCCTCTTTCTCCGAGAATCAAAACATTTGCGTCGCTCTTTGCCAGCTCTGCGATTGTCCCATTTATATCTTTGACCCATTTAGTGGTTCCGAGAAATTGGCCGACGTCCGAAGGTCGCGGCACGCTGAGAAGACCGGCAATAACATCCTTGCTCTCAACATCTTTAACCTGCTGAAGGATATCCTTTTTCACCAGCCGTTGCGCCAGCAAGCGGAAGAAGGCGCTATTCAATTCCTGATAACGCATTCTCAACTCATCAAAAATGTCACGACTCAACTCGATTACGCGCACATCCGTAATTGCTTTGACGTTGGCGGTGCGCGGCTCACCGGTCAGAAGGGCGATCTCTCCAAAGATATCTCCCTCCGTCATGGTTGAAAGGGTATATTCAACACCCTCATCATTGGTCGAGATGGCCGCCGCTCTTCCACTCAAGATCATAAACAAAGAGTGGCCCGGATCGCCGCGATAGATGATGGTTGTATTTGCAGGGAAGGTGTTGCTAATCAGGCGCGGTATAATAGCGGCAAGGGTTTCCGTGGGGAAATCCTTGAAAAGAGTGAATTTGCGAATGTCTTCTACGGTAATCATTGCGCTCCAGGAAGAGCTCCACTTACCTCAAAGATGCTTGTTCACCAAAAGATGAAATACTAAAAGTGTTATTATATTCGTTCCCCGCACTGATTACAGAACATGGATTTTGGCAGGTTTTCAGTGCCGCACTTCGGGCATTTTAGGGACTGGGGTTTCTGTTCTATGGCGTGGCCGCACTGCACGCAAAATTTCGCATTGGGAGGAAGATTCTTGCCGCACTGTGAACATTGCTGAAAGACAACGATCTGGTGTCCGCAATGGGGGCAGAATTTGGCTTCTTTAGAAACATTTTGCTGGCAGTCAGGGCAGCTGAAAGTTTCCTGCGTCGAGGTCTGCTGGGTCGGTGAGCTCTTAAATGCCTCGGCGAACATGGCCGGCATCATGAAGCCCATGCCCAGGCCCAATCCTGCTCCCGCCTGTCCCTGTGATTGGGACGCTGTTTCCATGGCCATGGCCGCCTTCATTTTCAAGAGTTTATTGAGGTCATCAAAAATCCCGAGACGGCTCTTGTCGTCTATGGCCTTCTGGACTTCCGGAGGCGGTGTGATCGAATTGATATAGAGCTGGGACAGGCCCAGACCAAAGTGAGAAAAATCTTCTTCGAGGGCCTTTTTCAGGCCAAGAGCGAGCTCATCGTACTTTGCAGGAAGGTTAAAAATTGTATCGATATGATTTCCCATGAAGTCGTTGAATCGGGAAACGATTACACGGTTAAGGTATTCTTCAATGGCATCAGCGGTAAAGACTCCCTGGGTTCCGACAAGGCTATTTATGAGGAGAATCGGCTGAAGAACCTGGATGTTA
>CAITLA010000203.1 GCA_903893135.1 uncultured Syntrophaceae bacterium
ATTGATCCGGAGTGAGCGGCTGCCCCATATATGGTGCGCCGGGTGCGGCATCGGCACCGTTTTCGGGTCTGTGATGGCAGCCATTCAGAAATCAGGCTACGACCTGGACAAGACTGCCATAGTTTCCGGTATCGGCTGCACCGCGCGGATGGCCGGATATATCCGGCTGGATTCCTTTCACACAACGCACGGCCGTGCCCTGCCATTCGCCACAGGCCTGAAGCTGGCAAGACCGGAACTGAAGGTGCTCGTCGTCTCCGGTGACGGTGACTTGCTTGCTATAGGGGGCAATCATTTCATCCATGCGGCCCGGCGGAACATTGACATCACCGTCATCTGCGTGAACAACTTAAACTATGGGATGACTGGCGGACAACTCGCTCCCAGTACGCCTTTCGGGGCTAAGACTACCACAAGCGTCACGGGCTGTCCGGAGGAACCGTTCAATTTCTGTTATCTGGCCGCTGCATGCGGGGCGGTTTACGTCGCACGCTGGACATCTTTGCATATACGCAGACTCACAAACTCCATTACGGAGGCAATGCAGAAGCGAGGTTTCGGGTTCGTCGAGATACTGACTCCCTGCCCCACCTCCTTCGGGCGCCGTAACAAGATAGGGACTGCCCTGGAGACTCTAAAATTTTATCATGAGCGTTCCGTCATTCGCAATGATATCGACCCGAAAGAGGCGCCCATAGACTTCGGCAGCAATATTGTGGTGGGAAAATTTATGGACACGGAAAGGCCGACATTTATGGATAACTATCAGTTGAGCTGCAAGAATCGGATCGGGGACTGGCCGGATTTTGAAGGCACGATCGTGCCGGAAAATCAGGCAGGGTGATGAGATATACTATCATGAATAACGAAAAGCACATTCTTATAACGGGCTTCGGTGGACAGGGGGTCATCATGGCTGGCGACATCCTCGGAACGGCAGCTACCCTTCACGACGGAAAATTTGCCACCATGACGCAGGCCTACGGACCGGAGGCCCGGGGCGGCGCCTGCTCGGCACAGGTTATTATCAGCGAAGAGGAAGTCCTTTTCCCTTACATAAAGGAGCCGCATGTCCTGATCTGTCTGAGCCAGGAAGGCTATTCCAAGAATATCGGCAGCCTGCGTGACGGCGGCATGCTGCTTCTGGATGCGGATCTTGTGCGGACAAAAAACATTTCTTCAGACGTCACCGCATACAATATACCGGCGACCCGCTTCGCCGAAGAGCTGGGCAATAAAATGATGGCGAACATCGTTATGCTCGGATTTCTTGCTGCCATATATGATTTAGTAAGCGCGGCGGCTTTGCGCAAAGCCATGCTGACATCTGTGCCGGCGCCAACGAGGGAAATAAATACACGGGCCTTCGAGCGCGGCAGTGAATACGGCAAGGCTACCCTCAAGAGCCGGGCAAAACAGGGCAGGGTGGCAAGGGATTAGTGATGCATAGGAGTTCCTCAACCAGCAACCTGAAAAAAGCCGTTCTCCTGGTAGGCTCCGGTTACGGCGCCCTTAAGGTGGCGCAGGACCTCTCGCAATCCGGCCTGCCCTTGGTCTGGGTCACGAAAGCGATTCACTTCCTGGAACACCCCGGGGGAGCCGCGCCCTTTACAGATTACCCTGAGGATCTGGATTTCCAGTTCCGCCCGCTGTACCTGCAGGTAACGCGTCACCCCCTGGTTACCGCCTTAACCCATGCACGCATCGAGGCCATCAAGCGGGGTCCCGATGGTTATCGGGCCGTCATCACTCAAGACCCCGTATATGTAGACTACGATCTGTGCACCGGATGCGGGCGCTGTATGGATGTGTGTCCCCTTCAGGATTCGAGTCATCCTCCCCTGCGAAGAACACCGGCCTACTGCCCTTCCCGGGCCCTTGATTTGGATAAGCGCAAGCCC
>CAITLA010000204.1 GCA_903893135.1 uncultured Syntrophaceae bacterium
GAAATCCTCTCCCATTTAATCTGGTTGTTATAGACGAGGCATCCATGGTCGACCTGCCACTCATGTCGAAGCTTGTACAGGCCATGCCGGCGGAGGCCAGATTGATTCTTCTGGGAGACAGAGATCAGCTGTCTTCTGTGGAAGCAGGGGCTGTCCTGGGTGATATCTGCGGGATTGGAGAGACGCGACCTTATTCGTTTGATTTTGCCGGCACCCTGAAAGCGTTCACGGGGCATGAGCTTACGGGTTCCGATGCCGGCAGCATGCTGGGCATGCAGGACTGCATCGTAGAGCTTAAGAAAAACTACCGTTTTGAAAAAGATACAGGGATAAGCAGGGCGTGTAGTGAAGTCAACTCGGGTAATAGCCAGGGTGCCATGAGCATTTTGAGGTCAGGTACATACGGAGATATCTCCTGGTCGGATATAAAGGGGCCGGATGCTGTAGTTTCGGCAGTGAGAGCAATTGTAAACAAAAGGTTTAATACTTATTTGAAAGCCATTGATTTACATGATAATTCAAACAATATGTTAGACTTCTTCGAAGAGTTTCGTATTCTCTGCGCCGTAAGGAAGGGACCTTTTGGCGTGGTGGCTCTGAACCGGATTGTCGAGCGCATTCTCAAAGAGGCCAACCTTATAAAACCGGAAGGACAGTGGTACAGCGGGAGGCCGATCATGATTACGCGCAACGACTATAACCTGAGGCTGTTCAACGGGGATGTCGGTATCATCCTGCCGGACCACGGCCAGGATAATGAATTGCGGGCATTCTTCAGGGATGCCGGGGGCAATACCAGGAAGTTTCCACCGGTAATGTTACCAGAGCATGAAACTGTTTTCGCCATGACGGTTCATAAGAGCCAGGGATCGGAGTTCGAGAGCATCTTGTTTATTCTCCCTGATTATGATTCTCCGGTTCTTACCCGGGAACTCATCTACACAGGAATTACAAGGGCGAAAAAACATGTGGAGATATGGGGAAGTGAGGGGATTTTTCGTGCCGCCGTATCAAGACGCATCATGCGCACGTCGGGACTGTATGACGCACTCTATTCCTTATGATACGGCAAAGCTTATCTCTGGTCAGGTTTGCAGTTGATTCACAGGTCATCATCTCTGAAGCTGAAGTAATCTTCCAAAATTTCTCTATGGTCAAATGCAATAGGTTCCGGCAGGGCATCTTTCGTAAATATGCCCACCTCTTTGGCGTCATCGGCAGCACGCGGCGCGCCGCTCGCCTTTGCGATATAGACGGTGGATATCGAGTGGTGGCGGAGGTCTCTGTCCGGCCTTGAATATGTATGAAACTGTGCAATCAGTTTTATGTCGAGCCCCGTTTCTTCTTTCGCTTCTCTCACTGCTGCATCCTCGAGTGATTCTCCATAGTCGACAAAGCCGCCCGGGAGGGCCCATCCGAAGGGATAATTTTTGCGCGAAATGAGAATAATGCCCCGGTCATCGAGCTCTATGATGATATCGACTGTCGGAAAGGGATTCCGGTAATGTTCAGTTTCTCCACCGCAGTTGGTGCAACGTACAGTTCTTTTAACGCCCATGACCTTCTACAATATAACTAATGTTTTGAGCCTGATTGCCCTGTGTCTCCCCGGCAATAATCTATCTGTTTCTGTCTTAAGTCTATATCCTTTTCAAGACATCACCGATCTCCGGGAAGAGCTTCTCCGCCAGATTGAAACAGCCCGAAAATACCGCAAGCGTAGGCACCAGGGAATAGGTGTAAGCAGAGTGCCATTCAGGGAGACCAAATTCAGACATCGCAAGCCGGGCAACGAGCAGCGTAAGCGGAAGGGCGCAGATGGCGATTCTGCAGAACATGCCACGGTTTAAGTAAAGGAATCTTGAGATGTGGAGTAATTGACAGACCACCGCGAGAGCCATACACACGAGGAAAGCCAGGACGCTCATCTTCAGGGAAAATTCCAGGATATTCCTGCCCAGAATGTTGATGGTTCTTTGGGCATGAATCGGAAATGCCGCGAGATAATACTGGCCGACGTCCGTCGCTACATAAACATTCCACAACATCTTAGAGAAATAAAGGAGAACGGCATAAAGAGCGGTGGCAGCGACCACCAGCATGCCCGCCTCGATCAAGGCGCCGTACAGGGTTTTTATATATTGGATCAATCCTGATTTCTTAGATTCTATATTTTTGCGTTTGCGTTCAACAGGCGACATGGTGTTTGACCCGGATAAAGAGGAACTAACACTGAAAACAGACCCGCTTCAATCCCGTATCAAGTAACTGCGCTAAATTGTACTTGTGCGCCGCCACAAAGTTTCCGTAATGGAAGAAAAAATAGTCCTGTCGCACCCCGGCAGATGCTATTTCTTATCTCTTAGTAATCTTTTTTCCAGAGCGTTTAATTCATCTCTGAGACCTTGAGGCAGCCTGTCTCCAAATTGACTGTAATGTTTCTTTATGCTTTCCACTTCCTGGAGCCAGGAGTTAACATCCACTCTAAGAAGTTCCGCCATCTCCTGATCTGACACGTTAAGCCCCGAAAGATCGATTGCACCGGGAGCAGGCACATAACCAATGGGTGTTTCCACGGCTTTCCCGGTTCCTTCGATCCTCTCGTAGATCCATTTCAGGACACGGCTGTTCTCACCGTAGCCTGGCCATAACCACTTACCGTCTGACGTTTTGCGGAACCAGTTTACGTAGAAGATCCTGGGGAGATTCTTTCCGTCCGTCTTTTTTCCCATGTCGAGCCAGTGTTTGAAATAGTCGCCCATGTGGTAGCCGCAGAAAGGCAGCATTGCGAA
>CAITLA010000205.1 GCA_903893135.1 uncultured Syntrophaceae bacterium
GCATGGGGATGTTTCATCTACGGCATCCCCACGTACGAGGCTACGTGGTTTGCGGGATTCACCTGGTGCATCGCTGTGTGTGCAAATTGCTTCACCCACCTGGGCTGGCATTACCAGTCCGGCAGGGAAAGTTTTTACGGTCTGATTATGGCCAACCTGCTCACGGATAACAAAATCCACTGAAGGTTCAGATATATAATCCTTCAAAGCGGCAACGCTGCCTGCCAGGACTATTCACCACTGCATAAGCCACATGGCCGCCTACGACGTCCGCCTGAAGATTCGGGCGTCCACGACAAGGGCACCCTGTTCATAGATAAGCACGGGGTTCAGATCAATCTGATCAATTTCTGGATTATCAATTGCCAGTTTAGACACACCCTTCATGACTTCTATCAGCTTCTTCAAGTCTTTCGGGCGTTGGCCCCGGACACCGGCGAGCAGCGGATACCCGGTGATAGTCTGGATCGTATGCCGCAATTCCTCTTCCGAAGCAGGGAGCAGGCAGAACTGCACATCCCTGTAAATTTCTGTAAAGATTCCCCCCAGGCCGAACATCAAAACAGGACCATACTGGGGATCCGTGAAAATTCCTACAATAACCTCCAGACCGCCCGGCTCGGCCATGGGTGATACGGTTACCCCTTCGACGTGGGCACGGGGGGCGCGAGCGGCGGCGCTTGCCATAATTTCGTGATAGGCGGTACGTATTTCCTTGTCGGTGGATAGATTAAGGCGTATACCGTCAACATCGCTCTTATGGGCTATGTCCGGCGAGGCTACCTTGAGGACCACGGGCGTGGCAAACGTGCAGGCCAATGCTGAGGCCTCCTCGGGCGATTTGGCCAGTCTCGCGGCGGCCACAGAAATGCCGGCTTCATCCAGCAATGCCACTGCCTCACCGGCGAGCATAAGTTGCAAACCTGAGGTCGAGGAATGCGGCGAAGGGGGAAGAATGGAGCGGCTCTCAAACCGGAAGAACTGATGCAAGGCCTTGATGCCGCGCTCCGGAGTAGGAAAGACAGGTATGCCCCGCTGATGGATCAGAAGTCGCTCCTCTCTTTCGACATCGGCGCCGCCCAGAAAGATAACCACTTCCGAGGCGCCGGGAGTGACAATCTTCGATGCCCCGGCAATCGGGTCGCCAAAAATGATGACCATAGTGTCATAGTCACCTTTAGCGGCATCGATAACTTTGCTATATAGCGTCGGATCACCGATCACGTCTCCCGTAAGGTCTATGGGGTTATCAACCGAACAGTGCGGGGGTAAAAATACTCGCAGACGCTCCCTCAGGGCGTCGTCCGGTCGCGGCGATTCGAACCCGAGTTTTTCCGCCTGATCGATGGCCAGGATGGCAGAACCTCCCGAACTGGTAATATTGAGCAGGCGCTTTCCCGGAGGCTTGGACATGTAGGCTAATGCCTTGGCATAGTCGTAGAGTTCTTCGATAGTATCGGCGCGGTGGACCCGGTATTTCCTGAAGATGGCGTCGTACACGGCATCCACTCCCGCCATTGATTTGGTGTGTGACTCCGCCGCAACACGGCCCCTCGGCGTGCGCCCGGATTTCAGAATGACGACGGGTTTCGTGGCCGCAGCCAGGGCTTTCTGAAATTCAACGGGTCGCTTGACGCCTTCCACATAGAGGGCGATTACCGCTGTATTAGGATCGTGGTTAAAATACTTGATGCAGTCTGTTTCATCGACGTCAGCGCGATTTCCCAGACTTACGAAGGCGCTCACCCCGAGGTGCTCTTCGCCTGCCCAATCCAGGAGCGCCGCCCCGACCGTCCCGCTCTGGGAGATAAATGCCATGCGGCCCTTCCTGGTAAGCAGCGGCCATGAGGCGCAGAGATTATGATGAGGATTATTCACCCCCTGACAGTTGGGTCCGATTACCCGGATGCCATAGCGGCGCGCGGTATTGGCCAGCTCCAACTGAAGCTTTTCGCCTTCTTCTCCCGCTTCCGCAAACCCTCCTGTAATGACCACGGCGGCCTTGACACCCGCCTTACCACATTGGTCGATGGCGCCGGGTACTGCCTTTGCCGGAATGATCACGACTGCGAGATCCGGTGCGGGCGAAATATCGCCGATCTGCTTGAATGCAGGACGACCCAGAATCTGATCCGCCTTTGGGTTGACCGGATATATTGGACCGGCAAAGCCGGCATGGATCAGATTGTAGACAACATCATAGCCAAGTTTGCCGGGAGATGGTGAAGCTCCGATCACCGCAACACTCTTAGGTTTGAAGATGGCATCAAGTTGATTTATAAGCTGCATGAGTCCTCCTTGTCCATTCTGGTTAATAAGAAATGAAGGGTGTTAAGCGGAAAAGATATGGGAGTATAAGAAAAATGTATTTATGTGTCAAATGGAAAGACGTAGCAGAGATGTTTTATGATGTTATTGCCGGAAAATACCCAGCAACCTCGTGAAAAAACTGTTCACGGTCCCTGTAGTGAATAACCTTCAACCCCGCATGTTTAGCCCTTTCGCAGTTTCCCGCGTCATCGTCAATAAAGAGCACCTTATGCGCCTCAGCTCCTAACATGCGGACCACGTCCTTAAAATGACTCGGGTCCTTCTTGCTTTTCCCCATATGATAACTGTTGAAAACATAATCGAACTGTCGGAGAAAATTATCGCGGGCATTGAGTTCATCAAGCCAGTTGGTCTGGTCACTAAGGATACCCACACGGAGCTTAATGGCCTTGAACCTTTTCACTGTGCCGATCATCCATTCTCTCATTATGAAGCGGGATAGTATTTCATTTCTCAAGTGCTGATCATCACCCCTGATACCGGTAGTCTCCCTAAGCATCTCCCAATAGGCGCTCTCAGAAACTTTACCGATAACGTATCCACAGGCATGGATCACATCGTTGGCAGTCCTGACAAAGGTCTCTTCGTCGAGTCCGTTTAACCTCGCAATTGCCTGGAGGCCGTTCTTGAAGCCTTCCTCAGAGAGAACCCCTCCGAAATCAAACAATACCGTTTCAATGCCGCCGTTTTCTCGAAATGTATTTTCCATATGATAAATCTAAAAAATCGATTGAGTTCAATGCAATTGATTATTACAATAATCCGAAAAGAATGATAGAGAAATCCGATGCAGGCCAATTAATTTTTTTAACTTCATATTTTTATTTGCATGAACAGTCAGACTACATTCATTATCTACCTCTGTGCTGCCGAAATATTCTCCATGGCGGGAACGATGTACTTCCCTGCCCTCCTTCCCGGCTTTCAGGCTGAATGGGGTCTCAGCAACACCGAGGCCGGTTGGATCAACGGCATCTTCTATGGTGGATACGCGGCCTTCGTGCCCATCCTCGTGAGTCTCACGGACAGGATTGATCCACGCCGCATCTATCTCTATTCGGCCGTCTTCGGCGCAGCCTCAATGGCAGGCTTCGGGTGGCTTGCCCAGGGCACCCTGACGGCAATGTTATTCAGATTCTGCGCTGGTGTCAGCCTCGCCGGAACGTATATGCCGGGGCTGAAGGCGCTCAGCGATCACATCACAGGAAAAACTCAGAGCAGGTATATTGCCTTTTACACATCTTCGTATGGCATTGGAACGGCCATATCGGTATTTCTGTCAGGATGGCTGGTGACCTGGCTTGACTGGCGCTGGGCGGCTGCGATACTGGCCATAGGCTGCCTGGGAGCCGTGTTGATCTTCGCTCTTGCCGTTAAACCAAAGACGCCTGACCTGCCGCTAAGAGAACCCCTCATCTCATCATTCAACTTTCGCGGAGCCCTCCGAAACCGTTCCGCCGTAGGCTACATGTGTGGATATGCGGTACACTGCTGGGAGCTCTTTGGATTTCGTACATGGCTCGTCGCCTTCCTGGCTTTCAGCATAAGCCTGCAAACTATGCGCGATTATATCAGTCCGCAGAACCTGGCAACGATCGTTCTTTTCGCGGGCGTGCCTGCCAGTATCCTGGGAAATGAACTGGCGCTAATTTCGGAACGCAGGCGCGTCATCACCATTTTTATGCTTGCTGCCGGTCTCATCGGCTGCGTCATAGGCTTTGCCGCCGCTCTGCCTTTTATTATGGTCGCGGGACTCTGCCTGCTCTATGGGATTGCCATGATGCTGGACAGCGCTGCGCTGACAGCCGGTGTAGTCGCAGCGGCACATGACTCTGAACGTGGCAGGACCCTGGCGCTGTATGCCTTTGTCGGATTCGGCATGGCA
>CAITLA010000206.1 GCA_903893135.1 uncultured Syntrophaceae bacterium
GCAGACCGGAGGGCGGCCTTTACCCTTTCATTGTATGAATTGAATGGATAGCAGAATCCAAGGACAGGTTTTCTGAAAATACCCTGCAGGATATCACGGCTCGCCCTTACCTCCCAATCCAATTGATCCGCTGAAACTTCGGTCAGGCACGGATGGGTCATGGAATGGCTGCAAACCTCAAATCCGCTGTATATGTCGGGCAGCTCGCCGGTACGGAGCCGCCATACCTCCCTCCCTTCATGAATCCAACCGAACGATCTCTCTTCACGATATAGCCCCGGATTGAGACTGAATGTGGCTTTCGCATTGTAACGGCGCAGTATATCAGTCAGACGGACATCATCGACGATACCGTCATCCCAGCATTGAATCACTTTCATCTGAGGTTCGCTTGACTGCCGGATTTTCTAAATATACCATGTTCCATGAGAAGGACGATAATGACTCCCACGACAAACCCGTTTCCGACAATGGGCCGTAAGAGCTGGGGGAATTCTTGAAAAAAGGGGGCCGGTGTAAAAGCTATCACTGTTGCAATCAGGATAGGCATGCCGATAATCATTCCGTCGTCAAATGTCAATTCCCGCAAAGACTCAAAGGCTACGAGCAGGCCGGCCGACACCTGCGAGCACAGCAAGTAAAACATGATGCTGCCGATCACAACTGGAGGAACGATCCCCAAGAAGCCTATCGTCATGGGAGAAAAGGATATCAGCAACAGAACCGCCGCTGCCGGCAGCAAGGTAAATCGTGACATGCAACCCGTAGCAGCGACAACGCCGACGCTCATAGAATAATTAACCTGTCCTATGACGCCGAAAACTCCTGCCGTAACATTGGCCAGGCCTGTAAAAAAAACACCCCAGTTAAGTCTTTTTGCGATGTCTTCAGTATTTACGAGAGCATTCATGGACTGCATCGAACCGAGATCATTAATCGACAAGGCCACAAAGCAGACAAAGAAGGAAATCAAAAGCCCTGTGTCGAAAGACAGATGGCTTGTCATATTCGTAAAAAATGGTGCGATGAATTTCGAAGATGCTACAGCCGTCATATTGAGGTTCTCCGGGAAGATAAGAAAATAGACGACGCTCCCGCCCAGCATGGAGATCATTATCAGAACAGATTTCCATATTCCCGTAAGGAGCCTGTGGAGAATCAGTGTAACCGTAGTAAGCATCAGGGCGTAAACCATATTCACCTGCGGACTTGTCCCCTGTGGGTCTGTCACAAGTCTCAGGATGGTAGGTGTCAGCGTAAAGGCAATCAGCAAGAGCACTACCGCCACGACACGGGGTGTGAACAGCCGCTGGAGATGCCCGAAAACACCCGTTATGCCCGCGAGCGCCAGGATCACCCCTCCGCTGATTACAGCCGTAGATATGGCATTCAGGTCTAATCCATGGCTGGAAATAATGCCGATTAGAATCACCGAAGACGGTCCCATGATGAGAGGCAGGCGATGGCCCCAGAGGATTTCAAGAACGAGGAAGATGGCAATGATGAAGGCCATCTTTTGCAAGTATGTCGTTTGGTCAGCAGGATCGGCCAAGTGGTAGGCAGCAGCGATCTTACCTAAAATTATCAGGAAAGGTACCGTGAGAGCGCACCACTGAAGTCCCATCAGAAGCGTCTCTCCCGGAGGCGGCCGATCTTCAAGGCCGTACCGAAATTCCATAGGATTAATCCTTCTCTAAGATTCCGCGTCCGACCCTTTATTTCAAAGAATCAGGGACGCGAAAGAAAAATTCGTTTAAACAGCCGCGCTCCAGATCAACATGGATCATCCTGTCCCTGAAAATATTTCCACGCCCCAACAGGATTTTGAGGACTTCCATTACTTGGAAGGCGGCTATAAGAAAAGGGGTAACACCGGGAACGCCAAGAACGGCCTGTGGACTTTCTCGATCCATGCGTTTTGCCTCTTCGACCCCATAGATGTTCTTAAGTCCCGGATCGCCGGGGAAAATAGTCATGACCCAGCCTTCAAAGCCGGCCAGTGTGCCGTGCACCAGAGGAATCCCCAGCTTTCTTGCTGCCCCCTCCAGAAGAAATCGATCCGGTACATTATCCAGCGCATCGACAATTACATCCGATCCGGCAAGAATCTCTTCGGCATTCGAAGCATCGAGTTTAATCTGGTGGGGAAAAACCTTTACTCCCGGATTGATGGCCGTAACTGCAGAGACTGCTTCGTGCGTTTTTGGACTTCCCAGAGTCTTCATATTGCAGAGAGCCTGGCGATTCAGGTTCGTTTCATCAAAAACGTCCTGATCGACCACTATCAGAGACCCGATGCCAACCCTTGCAAGCAACAAAATGACATTACCGCCCAAGCCCCCCGCACCGATTATGGCTATCTTCGATTCGGCCAGCTTAAGCTGCTCTTCCGTGGATATTGCATCCAGGTTCCGGATGTAGCGGTACGGATAGATGCCCATCTTCAGCATCTCTATGTGGATGTCATGAACGCTGATGTGATATTCATCTGCGATCACAAGGGCATCATGATCCTTCAGGGTTTGCAAACGGCGGCCCGCCTGGTCCGTGATGCTTGCAGCTTTTTCCCGAATCGATCCGTGCAATCCTTTTTTCTTATCCTGATTCACTTTCGTTCCTCGTTAATGCAGGGATTTTACCATGCGGCATATGTCATAGACTATTCCTGTCCGATGGGCAATAAGATAAATCAGTTAACCTCTCCACTCACAAAACATTTGAGGAAAGGAGAGATAAGGTTTATGATAGTTCTGAGACTTCCAAAGAAACTGTCATTGGCGCATAGTATGAAAGTTGAATTAAATCTATTTGCCTCCCTCGCACGATATGCACCGGATAAGACCGGAAGCCATAGTCATCGTATGCTGGACGTAGCCGAAGGGACAACGATCATGACACTCCTGAACCGCATGGAACTCCCCATTGATAAAATAAAAATGATTTTTTTGAACGGCCTGCATGCCACAGGCGATGAAGTCTTAAGAGACGGGGACAGGGTGGGTGTCTTTCCGCCGGTAGCCGGGGGTTAGACTGTTTTGACCTGTAAGAAAATATCTCCCATTCCCCAATCCATTTCCAAAAATTGTTTGAACTCAAATTGCCGGCCATCTGCAAGGACATCCCCACAGCCGCTTTGGAAATCATCTGCCCGAGCTTTGAGGACATCCTTAAACTTGTCACTTTCGACCCAGATGCCATGTCTTAAAAAAATCGGCCCTACTTCCTGAAGCGGTATGTTGAAAAGTTTCACTAAAACCTTGCCGGACTGCATGGAAGCCGACGTTGTCTCCCCCTTGAAAGAGATCTGGTCACGCATGGGCGCATAGTAGCCTCCCCTGCGCAATATAGCCCCGGCCAACCCCGGCATGGCGGCGGAAAGGGATAGAGTTGCCCCGTCCCTGAGGGTTGCCGTTTCTACATTATCGACGGGCTGACCGTCCAGGAAGATCGTCTGGATTCTCTTTTCAATATATTCAGGTGACAGGCCTATTTGTTCACAGAGAAATGATTTAACGCTGCATCCGACAGTTCCCTTGATCCAAAATCCATTCTGCAAAAGCTGAGAAAAGGCCGGGAGCAGGCTGGCCTCAACTGTCAGTGAAATGTGTCTGGGAGAGGTACTCTGGAAAATCGTCTTCCCATTGGATTTCTCACGACGGGTCATCTATGACACTTCCTCCTCCGGATAAACGAACGGGGCGGCCCGTTTCAGGCCACCCCGTCGAATACACGCTCTGAGAGACTTTTACCTACCAGTTGTGCACACTGTCCAGATCTTCATCCGTCACCTGGAACGTCACATTATGGGGTGGAAGGGATTCCTTCTTGAAGTACTCGGGCAGCCGATCATGTTTTGCTGTGAAACCTGCACGGGCATTGAAGTCCCTCTCCATCTTGAGCACTTTCTTGCCCAGTTCGGTTACATCATTACCAGTCAGGTTCAGACCGTAAAAGGTATTGAGCAGATCGAGCAGTGCCTGGAATGTCTCCGGTTGATCCAGAACCGCGAAGGCAATAAAGAGGCACATGCCCGTGGAATCAATAGCTGCGGTGGCAATCTGGAGATTTCTGGAGAGTTCGACCTGCCCTTCCGGCTTCAGCGGATCCACATACCCCCCAACCTTGAGGATATTAGTCGCGACTGCGTATCCTGCCGTGTGATCGGCCCCCATCGTACTTGTGGCATAGGTAACCCCGATGCCCTGAACAGCGCGTGGGTCATATGCCGGCATGGACTGACTCTTGACGACGGGAACCCTCTCGACGCCGAAAACCTTGCCGGTGACTGCGGCCCCATTCCCCAGGATGCGTCCAAGATCGGTGCCTTTCCCCACCTCTTTGATGAGCCTGATGGCTGCATCGGCATCACCGAACTTCGCCAGCCCTGCCTCCATGGCGACCCCAATGGTTGCTCCCATCTCGATGGTATCAATGCCGTAATCGTCATCCAGGCGGTCCATCATGGCAATCGCATCCAGGTCGTCGATCCCACAGTTTGCACCGTGGGCCCAGACCGTTTCATATTCCGGCTGTTTGGTCAGATATTTGCCGTCCTTATCCATATAAATACCCGAACATTGGATGACACAGCCCCGGTGGCAGCCGTGGGTGGGATTACCGCCGCGGGCCTTTTCTAATTCAGCCTCCGTTTCTCCACTGATTTTAGAGGTTCCCGGAAAGCGGCCCAAAAGGAAGTTATTGGTCGGATATGCGCCGGCTTCATTGATCACGTTGGCCAGTATGTTGGTTCCGTAAGCGGGAAGCCCTTCGCCGGTGACGGGATGTTTTTTAAGGCCATCAACCCATGCCTTATTGGCTTGTGTGAATTTCTCCGGGTCTTTAGGTACACGGTTCTTGAGACCCGTATCATCAAGGACAATGACCTTCACGCCTTTGGAGCCCATTACCGCCCCGCCCCCGCCGCGTCCGGCATGGCGCGTAGGCCGCATTTCCATGTCGGTAAAGGCTATTGAGGCGGCGGACATCTTCATTTCGCCTGCCGGTCCGATAGAGATGCACGAGATTTTGTCTCCAAACTCTCCCTTCATCTTTTCTACCAGAGCGTAATTACCCAGCAGCTTGAGGCTGTTGTCAGGGGTTATCTTTACCCCATCCTTATTGATAAATACCTTGTATAGATTGTTGTCTTTGGACTTTCCTTCCAGGATGATCGCTGCGTAGCCAAGTCTCGCCAGCACCTGGGAGGGTTGCCCCCCTGAGTTGGATTCTTTGATGGTGCCTGTCAGCGGACCCTTGAAGCCCACTGAAATGCGTCCCGACATAGCTGCGTTTGTTCCACTGAGTAAGCCGGGTGCGATAACGAGTTTGTTATCCTCGCTTAACGGATGACACAGCGGGGGTACTTCCTTGGAAATAACGGAGGAGGTGAGCGCCCGTCCTCCCAGTCCGGCATATTCCCCCGATGGAACGACACTTACTTTTGGACCGCCACTGGCCCCCATGTTGATTCTGATAATGTCCATAACAGGCCCTCCTTTCCCGGTGGGATTGCGCAAGAACTCAGTGCCATTGAGGTCCTGAATCCTGGCAAGATTTTTAGGTAAACATAAGAGTCTATTTATTACCTGGATTCCAATGAACAAGAGCATGAAAAGAAGAAATGAATTTCGACAGTAAACACGTATATGTGACTATTCTATCTACAATGTAAAGATTGTCAAGTAAAAGAAATTAAAAGGGATTATGTCAAAAAACACATAACAGCGAAGAAGCATGTGGAATGGATGGCCCTTCCTTAACGGTCAAAAAAATTTAAAAAATTCTTGACAAGAATGATTCTTATATTATAATGATTATAAAATATAACGACTGCTGAACATGACGTATATGAAAAAAAAATACCCCATAAGACTTACCCCTCAGAGGCTTGCTATCCTCGAATACCTCGAGGGCAATAAAGCGCATCCATCCGCAAGCGATATATATAAGGCGGTATCTGAAAAGTACCCGATGATGTCCTTTGCAACGGTATACAATACCCTCGATACCCTGAGGGAAAAAATGCAGGTTCTCGAATTATCCATTGACTCCAAAAAAAAGCGCTTCGATCCGAATACAAAACCGCACCACCATCTAATATGCATGGAATGCAAGGCGATCACTGATATTCATCGTAAATTTGCCCTCGATTTAACGGATGGCGAAAGGTGTGACTACAAAATAATGAGAAACCATATCGATTTCTACGGAGTCTGCTCGAATTGTAAGAAAAAAACAAAGTGAAGCATAGAAAAGCTGGTGGAGGTGAAGAAATGGTAAAACTTTGGAGATGTGAAATTTGCGGAGATCCTTATATCGGAAGTGCACCACCGAAGAACTGCCCCTTTTGTGGAGCTCACCTATCCTACATAAAGAAGGTGAAACAGGCCGTCGTGAGCTTCGATGTTACGCTCTCTGACAAAGACAGGGCCAATGCTGAACATGCCCTTCAGGTAGAAGTAAGTAATGCTACTTTTTATTTCTGTGCCGCAGAAAAAACCAATGATGATGAGGGAAAGCTTTTGTTCAAAGCGCTGGGCAAGATCGAAGCTGAACATGCGGCCATATGGAGAAAGATACTGAAACTTGCAAAGGTGCCAACCGGAAACGAAACATGTCATACTGAGAATGTTCAAAACCTGAATGAATCCCATGAAAGGGAAACGAGAGCCATTGCATTCTATAAAAAGGCGGGCGGAGAATCTGACAATTCAAGGGTGAGACAGATTTTTGAAGCATTAGTGGAAATTGAAACAGATCATCTGCACTTATCTGAGGCAAGACTTAAATAAACTTTTTGAGGAGGCAGACTAATGTCGAAGACAGAACAGTATTTAAAGGAAGCGTTTGCGGGGGAATCCCAGGCCAATCGCAAGTACCTGGCCTTTGCAGCTAAAGCTGACCAGGAAGGCTATCCACAGGTTGCACGTCTCTTCCGGGCGGCGGCGGAGGCTGAGACAATCCATGCTCACAGTCACCTTAGGGCGCTCAATGGCATAAGGAGCACCAGGGAAAATCTTCTGGAGGCCGTTGCCGGCGAGACCCATGAGTTTACGAAGATGTATCCGGAGATGATCGAAGCGGCCAAGGCGGAAGGACATAAGGTAGGGCAAAGATCATTCAGCTATGCCAATGAGGTAGAAAAAATACACGCGCGGCTTTATCAAAGTCTTCTGGACAATCTTGGGAAACCGGGGGAGACCTATCCCTATTATATCTGTCCCGTCTGCGGATTGACGGCGGAGAAGGAAGCGCCGGCCATATGTCCCGTGTGCGGAACCAAGGGATCAATGTTCCGGCGGGTTGATTGATTGTGACTGCGTCGCGTCATTGCGACACAGTCTCCAAGGGAGACGGAAACATGGAAACAGAATATATACCTATATTCCTTGAGAAGAAGAATGGCCTTGTGAATGGCGCCTGGATGCACGCCGATGCGCGTATTAATGCGAGGATTCTGCCTCTCGCCTATACCTCTGATCTCGGCATTCTCAGGCTCATAGTGAGTAATCTTGATAAGGCGGCGGGAGTGCTTAAGAAAAAGGGGTTGATCGTCAGGCAGACGGCCGATGCCGTAGAAGTAGTTCCGGACGGGTCATGCGGACTCCTGGACATTCTCAGGACACTCGCGGAGCATGGTATCGACCCCGAATTGACGGGCATAATACCAGGGATATATCAGGGCTGATGATATCCATTCCTGCCGGTACGGCAGGCACAGATTCAAATTATGCAATACGGCTCCGGTAAATATCGGCCTCATAAATTTCTTCCAAAGGCCGCCGGGGCCATTCTTTTTCCGTCAGCCAATGGATATACTTAAGAGTGACGAAGCCATCGAACCAGCGGTGGAAAGCGGCGAGCATTGCATCTCTGGTCTTATATTGCCTCTGGAAACGCTCCCAAATTCCGGGAAATCCGCGACTCTCCAGAAATTCCCTGGTGGCCTGATTCGTAAGCTCGGCGTAAATTCGCTCATCCCCAGCATCAGTATAAGTGGATACCGCCGTAAGGAGTTCGCGCAGACATACGAACACCCGGAAATCATACGCCAGGATAACCTCTCTGCCATTGAGAACTGCTTCAGCCATGCGCTTGCCGGTGCCGAATGGCACACGCCGGGAGATGCGGGCAGAGGGGAAGACCATGGTCCTATTTATTTCACAGATGCCTCCTGTTTTCGCGATCTCCACGCAGAAGTAGAAGTCTTCTCCCGCCTGCCTGCGGGCCGCAAAACCGTTGGCGCGGATATAACCGGAAGCGGTAAAGCAGATGCAGGAGCCAATGGTGTGAAAGGCGTAAGGTGAGCCGGCCCAGCGGAGACCCTCAACATAGTAATTCAGAAATGCCTCGTACTCATCAATGGCAGCCTGACTCTCAGGCGAATCTGCCTTTTGGTGTTTGAAAGAAATAACCCCTCCCGCGCAACCGCTCTTCATGAGCT
The DNA here is from genome assembly GCA_903893135.1 of uncultured Syntrophaceae bacterium. Classification (GTDB taxonomy): domain Bacteria; phylum Desulfobacterota; class Syntrophia; order Syntrophales; family UBA2185; genus Fen-1135. Next base: position 8,444 of record CAITLA010000206.1, read on the forward strand.
CACGTCCGGCAGTCTCCAGGTAGTCGGGGGATACGATGGTATCCGCATCAAGACTGAAGAAAATAAAATCATCAAGGGCAATTGGTTTTTTCAACCCCAATAAAAAGGCAAGCGCGCTATCACATCCGATCTTTCGGGCAAGCCC
>CAITLA010000207.1 GCA_903893135.1 uncultured Syntrophaceae bacterium
ACTGTTGCATGATGTGGGACATGGCCCGTACGGGCATTTTTTTGATGACCACTTTCTCAGCCAGTATGACATTACCCACGAGGACATCGGGAAAGCGATTATCACGAAGAAGTTGGGAAAAATCATCCGTCAGATACGGAGAAGCCCTAATGGTCCCTTTGTCGGCGGGGAATGCCTCGATCCGAATCACGTGGCAATACTAATCAAGATGCCGGAAGGGTATGACGTCAAGATGCCAAGGTGGCTGCAACTATTGAGGCAGCTCTTTTCAGGCATTTACACCGTGGATAATCTCGACTATGTTCAGAGAGATGCCTACATGACGGGATTCTCCCTCGATATTGTGGATATTACGAGACTTCGCTTTTATACTTTTTTTACAAAAGACGGCCTCACCCTTCATCAGGCGGGCATTTCGGCCCTGAGCCGTTTCATAAATGCAAGGTTGAATCTCTATACCAATGTTTATTTCCACAGGACAACAAGGGCTCTGGACCTGCACCTGCAGGAGATATTCAGGGATACGATGCGCATAATCTTTCCGTGGAATCCATTGGAAGCGCTGGACGAGTATCTGAACTGCGATGAATGGCATCTGTATAATACCGTTTTGGGCTGGCTCAGGGAAAAGGATCGAAAAAAAATGAGACTGAGTCAGGAATGGGCGAAGCTTTATGAGAGAGAAGTAAAATGGAAGATGTCTTTTTCCACGGAGATATCCATCGACCAGATTCAGAAGGGGACTCGGTTTGCCCATGCCGCTGATTATGAAAGGCAGCTCAGAAGATTTCTTCCTCAGAAACTAAAAGGCATTTCATTTCGCGTCGATTTGGCAACCCAGGACCCACGCCCCATTAACCCCATGGCAGAGACGGAAAAGAGGGTTAATATCTTCAACCCGACAACGGGTATGACATCCCCGGAGCCACTGAAAGATATCTACCGCTTCATACCTGCCCGGATCGTCCATCTGCGGGTCTTTGCTCTTTCCCACGATAATGATGCAGAGATTTCTGAGGCCGCCGAAAAAATGCTCAGCGCCCTGGAAGGAGCTTCGCAGACGAATATATGAGAATATCTGCCGTCGCAGTGAAATGTAGGGTAGAGCTTTAGCTCTGCTTTAAAGACGGGACTAAAGTCCCGTGCTACAAGGAAAAGACGGTTGGAAAATCACAGATGGCAAATGACGAGACCACAGATCTTACCCTGTTCGTGAAGACGTCTGGCGAGGATATCGCCAGATGGAACCGGCAGAAGATTGTTGATGCCCTGATCCGTGAGACGAATGTCGATGTCGATACGGCAGAGGCAATAAGCAGGGATGTTGAAAAACAGATCATTTCATCCGGTATCGGTGTGCTGACCACGCCCCTGATAAGGGAACTGGTGGACGCAAAACTCATCGAGAGAGGCCTTGAACAGGCGAGGAAGATGCACGCCCTACTTGGGTTTCCCATTTATGATGTAAGGCAGTTGATCCTTCTCCAGAATAAGGAGAACGCAAATATACCACACAGTCCGGAAGGTACGAACCTGATCCTTGCCGAAGGGATAAAGAAGGAATACTCACTTTATGAAGTCTTTTCTCAAGAAGTCGGGGATGCGCACGTTATGGGCGATATCCACCTTCATTCTCTGGGGTACATCGACAGGCCTTACAGTTCCTTTCAGTCTCTTGAATATATAAAAAAATTCGGTTTGAATCTTCCTCATTCTCTTACAGTTGCCAAGCCGGCCAAGCATGCAGAGGTACTCCTCGCCCATATGGTCAGGTTTGGCGCCATTCTGCAGGGGCATTTTGCCGGTGTCATCGGCTGGGATGCCGTTAATTTTTCCTTTGCACCCTATCTGACTGGGATGAGTGAAAAGGAAGTAAGGCAATTTGCCCAGATGCTCATCTATGAATTTTCCCAGCTAACATCAGCCAGGGGCGGGCAGGCCATGTTTACTGATATTCACCTCTACTGGGATGTTCCGGAACATCTTCGCAATGTTCCGATCATAGGACCGGGAGGAGAATTGACGGGCAGTAATTACGAAGATTTCACCGCTGATGCTAGGAGATTTGCCTGGGCCATTTTCGAAGTCTTTATGAAGGGGGACGGTACGGGGAAGCCATTTATCTTCCCCAGGCCCCTTGTTCACATCACGGGTGCTTTTTTTCAAACACCGGGTCATGAAGACTTTCTGAATCATATCTGTGATGTGGCCGTTGAAAAGGGGAACACCTGCTTCCTTTTCGATCGCGAAGAGGTGATAAAGGCTTACTCGTGCTGTCTTCCGGCTGCCGCGGAAACGGGGCATCTGTCTCTCGAAGCGCGGATGCCTTGGCGGATGAGATGTCCGGCCTTACAGAACGTGACACTCAACCTTCCCAGGCTGGGTTACAAAGCCCTGGGGGATGAGAGCAGATTATTGTCTATGCTATCGGCTATTATGGAAGTGGCAGTAAAAGCCCATGTAGAGAAGAAAGATTTTATTGAGAAACTACTCTCCTACGGTGATGAAGGACCTCTCTCTATGCTCGCCATGAAAAAAGATGGCTACCCGTATCTGAGGATGGATCATGCATGTTTTCTCATCGGCATTGTGGGGCTCAATGAGCTTGTCCAGATTCATACGGGAAGCCAGTTGCATGAATCGGAAGAGGCCCTGATGTTTGGTTTGAAACTGATAGGCCATATGAAGGATGAGGCCGAAAAACTCAGCCAGAAATATGGCTTGAATTTTATTCTGGAACAAACGCCTGCGGAGACGACAGCCTACCGTTTTGCACGGCTCGATCTGCGATATTATTCTCCCAAGTCGGGTCACCATGTGAGAGGTGATATTTCGAAAGGGGAGGTGTATTATACAAATTCAACCCACCTTAGTGCATCTGCCTCCGTGGATCCTGTAGAACGTGTAAGACAGGAAGGTCGCTTTCATCCTTTTATAAGGGGAGGAGGCGTTACGCAGGTGTGGCTCGGAGATATTCGGCCTTCGAGCGAGGAGCTTGCCGGGTTTATCACCAAGGCATTTAGAGATACAAAGAACGATCAGGTTCTGTTCTGTCCTGAATTCACCACCTGTAGAGAATGCGGCCAGACATTCAGGTGTCTCAAAGACGAGTGTCAATTCTGCGGTTCTAAGGATGTTGAACGGATAGCGAGGATAACACAGTATTTCAGCAGGATATCCGGCTGGAATAGAGGTAAACTGGCTGAACTTAGAGACAGGAAGAGGCACGAGGGGGTCATTTGACTCCGCATGCCTCTAAGTATGCCTCATACCATATGATTTGCACGCCTTAAGGTTTGCGCTTCTTGCGCGGCCGTCTGTTTATCAATCCTGTTTAAGACTTTTTTAGTAGATCATCAAGGCCCTGCCCTTGACATGGGATAGACCGATAAATATATTATTGCAGAAAATTGGACGTTTTAAACGCAAGACCGGGTAGTTGACATGGAAGATCATATCATAAAGATATTTAAGGAAAGCAGTAATCTGACGGAGGTTTTCGTTGGAGAAAATCTTGACGGTATTGTCAGTGTCATTGAGGTAATTACGGCGGCATTGAAAGCAGGAAACAAAATACTGCTGTTTGGAAACGGCGGCTCCGCCGCGGATGCCCAGCATCTGGCAGCAGAATTTGTGAACCGCTTTGTCATAGAACGTCCGCCGCTTCCGGCGATCTCTTTGAGTACCGACACGTCCGTAATTACGAGCATCGGTAATGACTATGGCTTTTCTGAGATATTCAGCAAGCAGATCAGGGCGATAGGTCAGGCAGGCGACGTGGCATGGGGCATAAGCACGAGCGGTTCCTCCCCAAACATCATAAAAGCCATGGAAGTGGCGAAGAAGATAGGGATGATCACGATCGGTCTCACTGGTAAAGATGGCGGCGAGATAGCTAAGATGGTGGACTATTCCCTCAATGTTTCTTCCAACAGCACGCCTCGCATACAGGAAGTCCACATTACCGTGGGGCATGTGATCTGTGAGATGGTTGACTATAAGCTCTTTCAGAAACCGGATGCGAAATAAAGGCATCTGATCAGCAGTAGGCGATAAGGCAGTTTGAAAAGGCAGATTGATACTATATGCGTCATAAAGCGAAAAAACAAGATATGAAAGAGACACCGGATGTTCTCGAAAAGGAAGGGGAAGGACAAAAGACCTCCGGTGAAGAGGATATAATGTTAAAGCTTCAGGAAAAGGAAAAGGAGGCAGCCGACAACTACGACAAATATGTTCGTGCGGTTGCGGAACTTGAAAATTACAGAAAACGCGCAGTCAGGGAGAAGGCTGATTCGATAAAATATGGCAATGAAAATATTATTAAGGATATCTTGCCCCTGGTAGACAGCATGGACAGGGCATTACAGCATGCCGACAGCTATGGCTATTCCGATTCGTTTAAAAAGGGATTGAAGCTCCTCCAGGATCAGCTCCTGGGTTGCCTCGGAAAACACGGCGTCCAGCAAATCGAGTGTGGTGATAAAACTTTTGATCCTAATATCCATGAAGCCGTATTTCAGGTTGATACTGGCGCCCACGATGATAACAAAGTCGTCGAGGAACTGGAAAAAGGGTATCGTCTGCATGAGAGGCTGTTGAGACCGGCCAAAGTGTCTATTTTTAAACGACCGAAGAAAGAAGATAGCAAGGAATAAGAAAAGGGGAAATTAGATATTAAGGAGGATTGTTAGACATGGGAAAGATTATAGGGATTGATTTAGGGACGACAAATTCATGTGTCGCTATTATGGAAGGAGGAGATCCCGTTGTAATAGCAAATCAGGAAGGAAGCAGGACCACGCCTTCCATGGTGGCGTTTACGGATAGCGGTGAGAGGCTGGTCGGTCAGGTTGCCAAGCGGCAGGCTGTAACCAATCCGGAAAATACTGTTTATGCCATAAAGAGACTCATCGGGAGAAAGTTTTCCTCCAAAGAGGTTCAGTACGATAAGAAGGTCTGTCCTTACAGGATCACGGAGGCACCCAATGGTGATGGCCAGGTAACCATAAAGGGACGGAACTACAGCCCGGCGGAAATATCAGCTTTTGTTCTTATGAAGATGAAACAGACGGCGGAGGATTACCTTGGAGAGAAGATAACCGATGCGGTTATCACGACTCCTGCTTATTTTAATGACTCTCAGAGACAGGCTACGAAAGACGCAGGAAGAGTTGCCGGATTGAATGTTCTTAGAATCATCAATGAACCTACAGCGGCAGCACTTGCCTACGGTCTTGATAAGAAAAAAGATGAAAAGATTGCCGTGTTCGACCTCGGCGGTGGGACGTTTGATATTTCCATTCTTGAGTTAGGAGAGGGTGTTTTTGAAGTCAAATCAACGAACGGAGATACCCATTTAGGTGGTGAAGACTTTGACCAGCGACTGATTGAATATATTGCCACGGAATTCAAGAATGATTACGGTATTGATCTCCGTAATGACAGGATGGCCCTCCAGAGGATCAAGGAAGCGGCAGAGAAGGCGAAGATGGAACTTTCCACTGTTATGGAAACAGATATAAACCTTCCCTTCATAACTGCTGATGCGTCAGGGCCTAAACATTTGACAATGAAATTGACGAGGGCAAAACTGGAATCTCTGGTTGAGGACCTGATTGAAAAAACAGTCGAGCCATGCAGAACCGCGCTTAAGGACGCAAATCTGACACCAAAAGACATCGATGAGGTCATTCTCGTTGGTGGTATGACCCGTATGCCCAGGGTTCAGCAGAAGGTTAAAGAGATATTCGGGAAGGAACCCCACAAGGGGGTGAACCCCGACGAGGTAGTTGCTATTGGTGCTGCCATCCAGGCGGGTGTTCTCGCCGGTGATGTTAAGGACGTCCTCCTTTTGGATGTGACACCTCTGTCTCTCGGAATTGAGACGCTGGGTGGCGTGATGACGAAGCTGATCGAGAAGAATACAACTATTCCTACCCGGAAGAGCCAGATCTTTTCGACAGCAGCGGATAATCAGCCTGCCGTTAGCATTCACGTCTTGCAGGGTGAGAGGTCTATGGCGCCTGACAACAGGACCCTGGGAAGATTTGAACTGGTAGGAATACCGTCCGCGCCGAGAGGTATGCCGCAGATTGAGGTGACCTTTGATATCGATGCCAATGGCATAGTTCATGTGTCGGCTAAAGACCTTGGGACAGGCAAAGAGCAGAGCATCAAGATTACTGCATCAAGCGGTTTGACTGAAGCAGAGATACAAAAACTGGTCAGAGAAGCGGAAGCTCATGGAGAGGAAGATAAGAAGAAGAGGGAACTTATAGAGGCCAGAAATCAGGCAGATTCCATGGCATACAGCGCAGAGAAGAATGTCAAAGAATTCGGGGACAAGATAGATGCCACAGAAAAGGCACGCATCGAAGACGCCATTGCCAGAGTAAGGAAGGCCATTGAAGGGGATGACATTAATGCCATCAAGAGCGCCCAGGAAGAACTGACCAATGCATCACACAAACTTGCTGAGGCCATGTATGCAAAGGCTTCGGCCTCACAGGCAGGGGCTGGCGCAGGCGCAGGGGCGCACGGAGGGCCATCCGGGGAACAGCCGGGTGCCGGCAAGAAGGATGAGGATGTGGTCGACGCTGACTTTGAAGACGTGAAATGATTCACTGTGGTTCTCCATGCCCGGGATTCATCACCATGGATTCCCGGGCATTTTTTGTCGACGGACGATCTCCTTTCATATAGAATATACTGAGCCAACGAATCCTCGAATTCTTGTGGTAACTATATGGGAGAAAAGATCAGTAAGACGGATTTTGCCGA
>CAITLA010000208.1 GCA_903893135.1 uncultured Syntrophaceae bacterium
GTGGCAGGCGATTACCTGAAAGAAGATATTCCCGGAAGCTATGATGTGGCCTGGCTTTCTCAAATTCTCCATGCGGAAGCTCCAGAGGATTGTCAGAGGATAATCGGGAAAGCGGCTTCAGTTCTGGAGCCAGGAGGCCTGCTGATGATACACGAATTTATCCTGGACGACACCATGGACGGCCCGCTCCATCCGGCCCTTTTTTCCCTTAATATGCTTTTAGCAACGGAAAACGGCAGATCTTACTCTGAGGAGGAAATAATGAAGATGCTTGACCGAGCGGGAGCAAGGGCGGTTAAACGCATTTCCCCCCAGTTTCCAATTGAATCGGGAATTATAGCAGGGGTCATTTAAATACGATCAGATTATCAAAAGGCTCAAAATATCTAACAGGCTATTCACTGATCAGTCTCAAGCGAGCAAAGGAGTTTTAATCTTTGTTTCGCTAAGTCAACTCCCAAACCGGAATTTGGAAAATTGTCCTCGTCACTGCTTTGCCTGCCCGCGTGATCTTCCCATGAATCTTCAAAAAGCAGATGTGAGAATCCCTCGAAACAAAAGAGGTTCCGTGTAGTTATAGCGAAATATCTACCTGCCTTGCCTAAGATATCTGTCTCTCCTACGTGCGCTCCCACTTGGCAGGGTATATTTTTGGACTCTGCGAAATCTCTGATCTCTTTGGATTTCAACAAACCTCCACACTTGGAGATTTTTATATTAATAATGTCGCAGGCCTTGGCTTCAATCAATTTTTTCGCGTCTGAGAGGTTGCACATAGATTCATCGACGATAACAGGTGTGCCGGTTTTGTTTCTGATCTCGTGTAATCCTTCGATATCACCTGCTGCTACCGGTTGTTCCACTCCGGATATATTGAATCTCTTCAACTTCTCAATATGGGAGATTGCTTGCTCCGTGGACCACTTTCCATTGGCTTCTATGCGTATGTCCATGTGGTCACCAAAGAGAGACCTGATCATCCTCACCCTTTCGATGTTGTCCTTTTCAACGTCGCCCATTATAATTTTCAGAGAATCAAACTCAAGCTTCTTTAGATCGTTATAAAGCTCTTTTATGATGGACTCATGCAAAAATGGAATAGGGAGGGAACTGGATATCTTTTCTCTTACAATGGGACCCAAATAATGGTGAAGAGGTACACCCTGAAGTTTCCCCAATGCATCAAAGAGCGCAATATCGATTGCCCCGAGGGCGGAATTGTACGCTTTCAGGTTTCTGTCACGGCATTCTCTTTCCAGTGCGTCTAAAGTTCTCTTAACGTCCTTGATGAAGTTTATCTCGCTTCGAAAAAGTGTTTTCGAAAAGAAACCTTGAATCGTATTAGCAACGGTTGAAGGGGTTTCTGCCGTGACATATGGTCTCGGGGCGCTTTCCCCGTATCCTAATATGTCGTTATCGAATTGCAATTCGACAACTATCGAGTCTGACTGTATTCTAATGGTGTGTGGGGAATGAAAAGAAAATCTAAAGGGAGTGCTGCATTGAAAAATGTTGAGTTTGATTATTTTCATTTATTCTACTGTTCTTCTTGGAGTCGAATGCTGCTGCGCCAGATCATGCAGGATAACATAGAGCAAGGGGTCATCATATTCTCCTATCCAACACCTCCTTTACCTTTTGCGAAAGGGCATTCACGCTATAGGGCTTTTGAATAAAGCCACAGCAACCCTGTTCCATCATCCTTGTTGAACGTGCATCCGCGCTGTATCCGCTGGAAAGGATCACTTTGACGCCTGGATCGATGGACTTGAGGACATTGAAAGTCTCTCCCCCATCCATCTCCGGCATGATCATGTCCAGGATAACCATGTCGATCTCATTTTGCTTTTCTTTGTATATCTCTATAGCTTCCCTACCACTCCTCGCCACAGAAACTTTGTACCCCAGCACCTCCAGGATCTCGCTGCCAACATCGATGATCACTTCCTCATCGTCCACGAGAAGGATAGTGCCTTCACCCTTCACAATATCTGTGGCGACCTGCTCCTGCCGCACAAGCTCCTTTTCCGAAGCAGGGAGATAGATGGTGAAGGTCGCCCCGTGTCCTTTCTCGCTGTATACATCTATTATACCGTTGTGGCCTTTGATAATACCGTAAACAGACGCAAGCCCGAGGCCCGTACCCCTTCCCATCTCTTTTGTCGTGAAGAACGGCTCGAAGATCCTCTTTCTCGTCTGTTCATCCATCCCTACACCCGTATCGGTCACCCTAACACGCACATACTTTCCGGACTTTACACCATACGGTATGGCAGACTTCTGATCAAGGAAAACGTTAGCCGTCTCCAGATACAAATCCCCGCCGTCAGGCATGGCCTGCCAGGCATTTACATAAATATTCAAAAGCACCTGCTCCAACTGTCCGCGATCAACTTCCACCGTCCAGATATTGTGCTCGTAGTTACGGTGAATAGTGATTTCCTTCTTAGTCCTCCCGAACATGGATGAAGTCTTCTTGATGATGTCGTTCAAATCGGTCACACTGACTTCATATTTGCCGCCACGGGCAAATCCCAATAGCTGCTTGGTCAGCTCCGCGCCACTTCTCACCTGGTCTTCAATTCCCTTTAGTTTATCATAAAGAGGATGAGTGATGTTCATATCGAGAAACATTAAAGAGGCATACCCCTGTATGCCCATGAGGAGATTATTGAAGTCATGGGCAATACCTCCGGCAAGGGTGCCCACGGCTTCCATCTTCTGGGCATGGAGCAGCTGTGATTCAAGCCTCTTCTGCTCGGAGATGTCTTTGAATATTCCGACTATACCAGTCACATTTCCTTCCAAATCGAGGTTTGGGGCTCCACTTATATTAAAAACCTTTTCGGATCCATCTTTGTGCAGTATGGCGCCAACTCTGTCCCTTAGAACAAGTTTTCCATCCCTGATCTGCTCAAAAAGGTGAGTATAAACTCCGATGTCCTCCGTCCTGACGAAGTCAAAAAACTTTCGTCCTAGAACTTCATCGGGGCGATGCCCCAGAATTTTCTCCCAGACGGGATTTATGTAAGTAAGGGAACCGTTGAGATCCAGAGTGTAAATAATGTCCGGGGCATTTTCACTTAAGGATCGGAACCGCTCTTCGCTTTCGAGTACTTTTTGATAGGATGTCGCATTATTCATGCTGATGGCTATTTGGGTCGCTATCCCCATCAGGAGGCTGACATCACTCTGCCTGAGAGGCCTCTTTGACCTGATGTTGTCAACCATCAAGACTCCCAGAGATTCATTCTCGAAAATAATGGGAACACTTATGAACGACGTGGCGCCCATCATCTGGGCGAACTTCTGACTCCTTTTTGAAAGGTTGTCCTCTATTTTAGATATGTCATCAATCAGGATAGGTTTCTGCATGCGAAAAGATTCCACGGCGGGTCCTCTGGAATGAGGTTTGTCAAGGTTAAATTCCACACTTGTAAGGTATTCCTCATACTCAGGGTTGTAACCGTAACCAGCAGTATAAATCAGATGGGTCTTCTCCTGGTCGGCCAGCAAAATCATACCACGATCAAAATCCAGTCGTTTCTCCATGGCTTCCATAATCAGCTTGATCAGCTTTTCGCTGTCCAAAATCATGGAGGCCGCCTGGCCAATTTCTTGAATAAGAAGGGCGTTGCTGTGTCGCATGTTAATCTCATCCAGAAGGCTGTTAGCCAACTCAGCCTGACTTTTCACGTTTATTTCGAGCTCCCTCTTTTCCACATTCTCGGAGTAATATAAGAAGAACGACACCAGCAATATATAAATCAAAACAGGCACTGCCCATGCCCACGCGGTTTTGTGGAGAAGAATGAATAAGGCCGGACAGACCACAAAAGCTGAGAGCGCAACGTAATTACGGATTCTCTTCCATGTTAAAAGATGGCTTGTTTCCCAGCTTATTATGTAGCGGCAGCTATCTCCTCCTTTATGTATGCAGACAGGGTGTTCTATACTGGCAAGCTCAGCGGTGAAGACCTTGGCAACGGCTTCGAGCGCTCCCATTCGGTTTTCACATTGAAAGGGCTTTTCCTGAACACCCGGGTTTTGTGTGAAAACGATTTCAACCCTGTTCGATCCAAGATTTCTCGTATGAACGGTGTGGGCGCGGCTTAAGTATTGGATGACTTTCCCAAGCATCGAATAGGCGGCCGATGGTGTTATAAACCCAGTTGCCACTTGTCGCATTGCACCCCAAGTTCTTGAGAGTGTCGCGTAGCGGCCAACATTCTTAGCCAGATCCGGATCTTTCAGTTGTTCATCTAAACCTTCGTGGAACAGATCAATCTGCCTCTGATTGAGCCAGTGGCCTCCGTCTTCGAGTTGGTAGGAAGCAATTCCTGCGTCATTGAGAATGGGACGTGTATCGACGTCAGGGTAGTGTTCAGCAAGATATTCTACGTAGGTTTTAATAAGCCTACTGCTGTATAAGGGGACGTCTTTCATTCCAAGATTCCGTTATTTTGCACTAATGATCATAATTTAATTTGGTACCTACGTTGCATGTAATCTATAAACTCATTTGGATAAGGCAATGTATTCAAAATCCATAGTTGATATTTTTTATCGGGAGAAATTTTTATAACGTCGGAATAAATAGAAGGATAGATTAAAAGAGGAATGCTGTCGAGGTGATACACCCCTGTCAGTTGTGCAACGGCAAGGGAAAGTACTTCCCACGGCAGACCTTCCTGGTCGATTACCAGCACTTTAATGCTGTTTAGAAGCTCTGATAAGTTGACGCCCACATCAGACTGGTTAACAACTAAGACAGCCTTCAGGCTGCGTTTATCGGCGATAGAATAAGCCTTCCACTTTCTCACGAAACCAAGCCGTCGGGCAACGTCCTCCAGAGGCTCATCTCTAGGGTTTTTCCGCGAAAGATTCAATACGTCCAAAAGGAGGCCGCCGGACTGATGTTTGTAGAATTGCTCCAGTTCCCACAATTCGGAATGGGTACTTTCATGCAATGACCACTCTTGCGGTAGCAGATTCTTGGGTGTTCCGACGTGGAATGACATGTAAGAAAAAAGGTCAAGCGAACAAATGCGAGAATTGTTCAGCTCCCTTGCGAAGCCTCCGAAGACGCGGTCGGGGAATTTATTTTCGGGGCGAAAGTAAGTCATAACATAATCCATCTTTGCGGAGGGCAGATGCAACATGCCGGCCAAAAACTGCACCATTTGTTTTAGAACCAGAAGTCCCGGGCGTTTTAGCCCCATTGGCCTCGCCGCGTGGTGGTGTATCAGCCACCCGCACTCATAGGCCCGTATCATCGACAAATGTCCGTAGATCCTTCCGTTTTCCTCATGGGTAATGTGCCTGGCAATTTCGGGGCATTCTTGATATAGTCTTTTGTAGATATTTTTAAATTCCTCTTTGTAATCCTGTAACAATTTATACTTTTTGGGGTAGATGAAACCGGTGTCGAAGAAGAATTCCCAGAGGGCGTCCATATCCACTTCGGTGGATATGAAGGAATGAGGGTCTGTGTTTAATGTAAGGATCCGATTCAAACGGCTGTAACTGTGGACGCCCATATCCAGGATGGCAACGCCGCAGCAGACTTTATTATCCTCCTGCCTCTTGCGATAGATTACCTGAGCCGTACAGGTCATTTTCAACTCACCAGCATAAATTATTGACAACTCATTTATGACCAGGCCGGGTGCCAGTACGCCATCTTCCACGCCTTCATAGACAGAAAAACCTGTAGAGGAAATATCAAAAATTTCAATCTGAATCTTCTTTTTAAAAAGGGGATGCTCGAACACAGCGACGGGCGGAGGAAATATCTGGCGGCGATGATGACGCCTTTTTCTGGACTGGAAGCGATTAATCCGTTCTGATAGGGGAGCAAGCACAATTTCCCAGCTGTCACGTTCGCGTTCTTGTCTTAAACAGCGACAGTTTCCGGAGAAAATCATTTTGCCGTCGCTTGCTAACCTGATCGTAACCGTGGTATCCAGACTGAAACAATGATGCGAAGCGGGCATTTCAGGGCTTACCTTTATGCGGAAAGACTGCGGGCTGAAATCTATAAGGCTGCCTTTGGCCAGGAAACCGCTCTGCGTCAACTCCGCAATGACATCCCGGCAGGGAAAGCGATTTGTCTCCCGCTTGCTTATAACATAGCTCTCTTCCGGCAGCAGTGCCTTGAATCCTGTACTGTCGATACTCAGAAGTTTTGCAGGAATAAGGATGATAGACTGTTGATCCATTACTATCAGGTAACTGAACTGGAAATTTTCGAGGCCGAAACTCCTGTGACTCTCATCCCACGAACATGTTAATTCATCTCCATCCATAGTCTCCGGAATTGCCTTTACAAGAATTGCTTCGTCATACCTGGGATGGCGCAATAGGGCGCAGATAGAATCGCCCATAAAATGGATGCGGTTTAGAGTATTTATCAGGTTTTCTTTTTTGATGCGCCTGCCGGCATCGATTGCGTTAATCAGATCATCGTGCTGGAAAAACCACAGAGGCAGGAATGGTTCCTCAGGAGTCTTTCTTATCTTCCCGATATCAACAAGAATAGGTTGCCTGGTTTTTTTGTCTTCCATTTATCGAAGGCCTAGAATTTTTTCGACATAACAAATTTGCGGCAGTTATTCCATGTTGTCGAGAAATGTTCAGGATGCCGCTTTTCTTAAAAAGCGTATTCGGCCATAAGGATTCGAAAGCAAATACAGCATAGAAGGCAGAAATGCGATTTCCGCAAGACAGATTGAGGAGATGCCGGATCGGAGAAGACCGCTTAATATTGATCCGGAAGCGCCACCCTCCCTTCCCTGAGAAAAAAATAGTGTTAATTTATATACTAAAAGTTCCCTCCGTGTCAAATTTTATATGGACTTCTGCAGAGGAACTCGGAACATTGGGGGAAGCTGCTCAAGTGAATCGTGCTTGTCCTTTCATGGAAGGTTAAGAAAGCAAAATACATTAGCCTTGAGGTTACCCAGTAAATTTGATAATAACCCTCGTATTGTAACCATGTAACCACTTCATTTACGACAACTGGCGGAGGCTTAATATTCAAGCCGCGTCTCTTGTATATAGTTTCTGTATTGAGGGGCTCGCCAGAAAGCCCCGCGATTTACTTAATGGTACCTTGAAAGGAGAACTCCATGGAACTAGTCTATGAGAAAGAGGGGCACATCGCAAGAGTAGGTCTAAATCGTGCCGAGGAAAAGAACGCCCTCGATCCGGATATTTTGATGGAACTGCATCGTGCGTGGATGGATGTCAATCAGGACGAGAAGGTGCGCGTCGTTATTCTCTATTCCTGTCTGCCGGACATCTTTTGCTCCGGCATGGATCTGAAGACGGCCATACCGGTTCTCACGAGGGCCAGGAAACCTGAGAGCGACTCAGAACGATGGCTGGTGCAGGTGGGACAGCATGTTGGGGAAGCCATGCTGAAACCGAACGTTGTGAAAAAGCCGGTAATTGCCGCCATCAACGGTTATTGCTTGACAGGGGGCTTTGAGATGGTCATGGGAGCTGATCTTCGCATCGCCTCGGAAAATGCAGTTTTTCAGATGAGAGAAGCCAGTCTGGGAATCATGCCGGTCGGCGGTTCGAATGTTTATCTGCCCCGGCAACTGTCGCCCTGCCGGGCCTTTGAAATCCTTCTGACAGCAGGCAACTTCCGCGCAAGAACTCTGCATGAATGGGGTTTTCTCAATCACGTGGTGGCACAGGAGGACCTCATGAAGAAAACCATGGAATTAGGGGACAGAATTGCGAGTAATGGCCCCCTTGCCGTTCAGGGCATAATTAGATGTTTCCGTGAAACACGGGATATGTCTTACGATGAGGCCTTCAAAAGGGAACTGGAAATCGGTCTGCCCGTATTCGGGAGTAAGGATGCACGTGAGGGAATTCTCGCCCAGAAGGAGAAACGAAAGCCGAATTTTCCCGGCCAGTACTAGAGATTTTGTTGAAGGCGCAGTCTGCGTCGTAAAATAGACTATAGAGGCGTGAGTTTCTTATATTCGGGAAAATACCTGCCATGAAAGAAGTATTGATTTTTGCATCTGGTATCGTTTTATTCTTATTCGGCATGAGGAAATTGAGCGCCGGGGTGCAGCAGCTTTTTACTTCACGGATAAGAGAATATATCAGGTACTCAGTGAGAAAGCCGGTTTATGGACTGCTGACCGGTATAGGAACAACAATTCTCTTTCAGAGCAGCTCGGCGACGATACTCTTGACCGTTGGCATGGTCAGCGCGGGGTTGATGACCTTTTACCATTCCCTGGGCCTTATTCTGGGCTCGGACATCGGTACTGTACTCACTGTTCAACTGGTCGTCTGGAAATTTACTGATATTTCCCCCTTTATTGTTGTTTTGGGCGGTATTGTCTGGCTTACGGCAAAGGCAAAATGGAAAGCTGTCGGCGAGGCCGTCTTTTATTTCGGCCTCTTATTTTTTGGATTAAGCCTGGTGGCGATGACCACGGCGCCTCTGAAAGAACATCAGGCGGTTATCCATTTCTTTCAGGAAACAGAAAATCCACTCCTGGGTTTGGGCATTGGTATGCTCTTTACAGGAATAGTACAAGCCTCTGTCATCCCCATCAGCATTCTCGCCATTATGGCGCAACAGGGTCTTATCACCATTGAAAACGCCCTGCCTGTTGTCTTCGGGGCAAATGTGGGGGCCACCGTCGCGGTTCTTATGGCGAGCTCGATTGCCAACATCAGTGGTAGGAGAAGTGCAGTTTCCCACCTCTTTTTTAAATGCTTTGGCGCTCTCGCCTGCATGGTTGCGCTTCCGTGGCTGATCGTCACTTTGAGAAGTCTATCTTCCAATGTGGCCCAGCAGGTTGTCCTCGGTCACTTTTTGTTTAATTTCCTCATAGTCGCCTTCTTCATTTTTCTTCTCAAACCGTACGCCAGATTGATCGAAAAGATCATACCCGGCCAGGAAGAGACCCTGCCGTTGTGGCCAGAATTTCTGGATGAAAAATATCTTGCAAGTCCAGAAAAGGCCCTGGCGTCCGTGAGAAAAGAGCTGCAACGGGAAATTACCCTCGTACAGAAGATACTTGTCGAGAGCTTACAATTGATAAAGGACTACAAAGAATGGAAGAGGCAAAATATCATCTATGTTGAATTTGTTGTCGACGTCCTGCGGCGTGAGATCGTGAATTTCTTGCGCAAAATTTCCTGTCAGCAACTGTCACCTGAATTGTCACAAAAACTCTTCACGTATACAGCCATGGCAAACGACATTGAAAGGATTGGTGATCATGCAGTCATACTGGCGAAACTGGCGAGTAATAAGTATCAGGCGGAGGTCAGCTTTACAGAAATGGGTAAAAAAGAACTGGAAGGAATTGAGCAACGGGCAACTGAAAACCTTCGCGATGCCGTATCAC
The DNA here is from genome assembly GCA_903893135.1 of uncultured Syntrophaceae bacterium. Taxonomy (GTDB): domain Bacteria; phylum Desulfobacterota; class Syntrophia; order Syntrophales; family UBA2185; genus Fen-1135. The sequence goes on from CAITLA010000208.1 coordinate 9,390, forward strand.
TGATCGGAGAGCGCAATGCGGAAAAAATAACGAATATTTCCCTGCGCGAGGAAGATATTGATGCAAGGGTGAAAGAGGCGCGGGAAAGACACCTCGTGAGATATTACGAAGGGATCTGTCAGGCTGAGGCCGGTCCCATCTTTATTGAAATGTTAATTCACCTGGAAAGAATATCGGATCTTTGTCAAAATGTCGCAGAATATGTCGATGAACTCAAAGATTTTTGATCGTGTATGCCTTTGGGGGCGAGTAAAAATATTTCCTAATTCCCTGCTTTCGGTCTTGACAATCAAGTATTGCAATAATAGATTACAGTTACAGTATGATAATGCAGTTAATCAACAGCAATAAGGAGACTGATTATGAAAGAACGAGTCAATGCACTGCAGGTTGCCCTCAACAACGAGATGAAGGAACATGAATTCTACCTTAAGAATGCCGAGAGGACTAAGAATCCCGTGGGTAAGGCCATGTTTATGCAAATAGGTGGGGAGGAATTGGAGCACTACGAGAGGCTGAAACAGCTCCATGCGAACTGGGAAAAAGACAAGAAGTGGCCCGCAACTGTTCCCCTCAAAGTTAAAGATACGGTTATTAAAAGCGTCCTGAAGGATGCGGCGCAGAAGGCGCCCAAGACGATCAAGGGCGATGCCGATGACCTCAAAGCCATCCGCACAGCCATAGAATTTGAGGGTAAAGGAGCGGAGTACTATGCAAAACTCCGTGAACAAGTATCCGACCCGCAGGAAAAGGCATTTTTTAATCTTCTTGCCAATATAGAACACGAACACTACGTGTCTCTCAAGGACACGGAGGAATACCTGACCGATCCTGTCTCCTGGTTCAGAAAGAAGGAGAACACGGGTTTGGATGGCGCCTAATTAGCAAGGGGCATTCATCTTCCGTCGGTTTTCACGCGAATAAGAAGAGAAAGGGATCTCTATGAACATCAAATTCATAGAGGTTCCTTTTTTTCATGCCTGTCACTCTTCCGTTGATCTGCTTTTCTTCCTGAATATAACCCTGATTGGCGATTGATCAAACCCGAATGCCTCTCTGATCCGGTTGGTCAGGAAGCGCCTGTATGAAAAATGAATGGCACGGGGTTCACGGACAAAAAAAACAAATGTGGGTGGGGCGGAGGATACCTGAGTTACATAGCTTAAAGTATTTGCCCTGTTTTGATGCCGGGCCGGAGGGTTTGATGTGAGTACATCCCTGACAAGTCGATTAATCTCGGCGGTACTTACCCGTTTTGTGTACTGGATCAAGACAGTCTCAATAACGTCAAATATCTTGGATACCCTCTGCCCGGTGAGGGCTGACACAAAGATGATCGGTGCATAATCCATGAACTTAGTTGTCTCTTTGACGTCTCTGACATAATTTCCCACCGTGGAGTTGTCTTTATCTATAACGTCCCACTTGTTCACAACGATGATGCAGGCAACTCCTTTTTCTACGGTCAACCCCGCGATCTTGGCATCCTGTTCGGTCATTCCCTCTTCGGCATCGATGACGAGCAAAGCTATATCACAGCGGTTTATGGCCTTAAGGGCCTGGACAATACTGTATTTCTCAAGGACGTGAGTGACCCTGCTTTTTCGCCTGATGCCTGCCGTGTCAACGAGCAGATATTTTTTGCCGTTCAATTCGAAGGGCGTATCTATGGCATCTCTCGTGGTGCCCGGTATGGGGTTGACGATAGTTCTTTCGTATCCAAGGATTTTATTAACGAGCGAGGATTTTCCGACATTCGGTTTTCCGATCACTGCTATCTTGATTGGCCTTTCGCCCGCGGGGAATTCTTCGGCGGGAGATGCAATATGCAAATCCACATCCTCCATGAATTCATGAATACCGAGTCCGTGCTGCGCGGAGATGCTGTAAATCCTTTCAGTTCCCAGTTCATAAAACTCATAGGTCTGGGTTTCCTGCTTGGGACCATCTATTTTGTTGACAACAAAGAAAACCGGTTTTTCAACCCCCCTGAGGATATTCGTGATTTCCCTGTCTGATGGGGTCAAACCTTCCCTGCCATCCATGAGGAAAATAATGATGTCTGCCTCTTCCATGGCCAGACGTGCCTGCTCTCTCATCTGCACCAGGATTGTTTCCGCGGATGCCGGCTCAAATCCGCCGGTGTCGATAAGGATAAAATCCTTGCCATACCATGTGGAGTCCGCATAGTTTCGGTCTCTCGTGGCGCCGGGTTCATCGATAACGATAGCCTTGTTCTTCTGAGACAGGCGATTGAAAAGTGTTGATTTTCCTACGTTGGGCCTGCCGATGATAGCGATTACGGGTTTCACCTGATCTTTACCTCATACCTTACAGCTTTCATGTTTTTTCTGAATACCCGAATTCTCTGAGCATTCCTGCATCGTGGGTCCAGTCTTTTCTTACCCTAACGAACAACTCGAGGTAAATCCTGGTGGCAAAGAATATCTCCATGTCCTGTCTTGCCCGTTTGCCGATTTCTTTAAGCATGGAGCCTTTCTTGCCTATGAGTATGCCTTTCTGAGAATTTTTCGCCACATTGATTGTTGCCTGTATGACCAGCAGATTTTTATCTTCATCTTCTTTAAACGAATCCACAACAACGGCTGTTGCATAAGGTATTTCCTGATGGGTTAGCATGATAATTTTTTCCCTGATGATCTCTGCCGCGATAAAACGCTCGGTCCTGTCTGTCATCATATCATCAGGGAAGTACCGCGGACCTTCGGGCAGAAGCTTCCATATTTGTTCCATCAGAGCGGAAAGCCCATCACCGGTAAGGGCGGAGATGGGGATAATCCCGGAAAAAGAAAAGAGGTGCTGGAACTGGTCCATAACGGGAAGGATATTTTTCTTCCAGACAAGGTCGATCTTATTAATAAGCAGTATAACAGGCAGTCCGGTATTCCTCAGGGATTCGACAATGAGCTGATCGTCCCTGTGAACGCCTTCCGCGGCCTCCACAACCAGGAGGATAATATCAGCGCTTCTGAAGGCATCCTTCGCCGCAGCCACCATGAACTCATTTAACGGTGTCGTCGCCCTATGAATGCCAGGCGTGTCGACGAATATCAGTTGCCCGCTTTCGATATTCTTGATGCCTGTGATCCTGTTTCTCGTAGTTTGCGGCTTATGGCTGGTTATGGCTATCTTTTCACCTATAATATTGTTCAGAAGCGTTGACTTTCCTACATTAGGTCTGCCAATGATGCCTATGAAACCGGACTTGAACATCTGCGATTTCTCTCTGTAGAATTAGTCTCTGTGCTGCCTGATGATTATATCTGCCGTCTCAGCCAATAATCACATTAATGACGGAACCTTTCTGTCATTGATTTCCTGCCATCGGCGATCATGGCAAGAGTTCCTCTTTCCTGGACAGGGTCAACGGATACGTCTATTTTTGTGAGGCCGAAGATCTCTTTCAGTGTGTGCATATTTTTATTCCTGTGGCCGAGGAAGCATGAGACATCTTTGGGAGAGAGCGAAAAAATCACTTCTTGTTTACCCATCTGTCCGGCCGCAAGCATTGCTGCTGCCATATCGAAAAACATGGATTCCTCGACGAGTGAACGGAATGCCGGATGATAAGGGCCGGCGATTATGCTGCCCGTCATCTCCATTTCCCGTGTTGTCTGCAAACCGACACGGATCACAGCGATGTTGGCTTCTCCAAATCTTCTCAAAGCATACTTGCACATGTCAATGGCGTGAGGCATGCTGAGCGGATGGTAGGTTCCGTTTAAGAAGAGCTCTGCCAGGCCTGTATCCTCTAGGACTATTGTGGGATGAATCCTGACCATATCCGGCTTAAGGGCAATGGTCTTAGCAATTGTATATTCAAATCCCGGCTGATTATCTCCCGGAAGGCCCACCATGAGGTGCATCACCGTCTTGAACCATCGTTCCTTCAGCATCTCCATGGCGGCAGACACATCCGACGCTGAATGCCCTCTGTTGGCAATGTGGAGCACTTCATCCACCATGGATTGTGCGCCGATTTCAACAGTCGTTACACCGAATCGCTTCATTAGATCCAGGCTTTCGTTATTTATGCTATCCGGTCTTGCAGAGATCCTCACTCCATACACCAACCCTTTTTCTATGAACGAACTGGCAAAACCGAGGAGTTCAGTCTGGTAGTCTTTCGTCATGCCCGTAAAATTGCCGCCGTAAAATGCAATCTCAGCGCCATTTCCCTTTCTCTTCGGGTGATTGAGATACTTGTGAACCGTTCTCCGGAAAGTATCTTCTGTAATCCTCTCAGAGAAGTCTCCCGCAGTCTTATGTACGTTGCAGTAGATGCAGCGGTTCGGACAACCTTGATAAACGATAAAAAAAGGGATAATCATCTGTGCCATATATTGCTATTCAGCCTCACTCACCATTCAGGGGAGAGGAAGTATCCTGCAGTTTGGAAAACTCCTCCAATGCCCTCCGGGCCGCCCGCTGTTCCGCTTCCTTCTTGCTTTTGCCAGTGCCTGTGGTCGTGATCATGCCTGCTATAGTCAGACTTATTTCAAAAACTTTATCGTGGTCGGGACCGGTTTCATTGACCAGTGCGTATCTCGGCGTCTCTTTAAAGCGGTTCTGGCAGATTTCCTGGAGTGCCGTCTTATAATCTTTGTAAATAACACTTTTTATTCCTTCCTCAACCATGGGCTCAAAAATGTTTTCCAAGAATTTATATGTCTTCTCAAATCCGCAATCGAGATATATAGCAGCTGCAACCGCTTCGAAGGCGTTCGAAAGAATGGATGCCTTTGTTCTTCCCCCTGAACTTTCTTCTCCCCTTCCGAGGAGGAGGTAATCTCCGATGTTAAGCTTCCGGGCAAGACCGGCGAGTGATTGTTCATTCACAACATAGGCCCTGAGCTTGGAGAGCTGACCCTCGGCATAGTCGGGGAATTTTCGTACCAATAAATCGCTGAGGCAAAGCCCGATAACGGCGTCTCCCAGAAATTCAAGCCTCTCATTGTCTTTGCAGGAGAGAGCCGGGTTCTCATTTACAAAAGAGCGGTGTATCAACGCGTTATCAAGCAGATCGATCTTGTTGAAGCGGTAGCCGAGTGTCTGCTGAAAATTCTTGAGGTTTGCAAACCTTTCATCGGTCATCGTTTGTAATCCTTCCGCACAGTTTGCCTTCCAGAGAATAGTCCGGTATCACGTAGAGGACGCGATTTACCAGTGAAGAGTTGCCATTCTCTATGACGATGGGTATGTAGTTGTCAGAAAATCCTTTCATAAAGCCCGTATCTTTGTCTTTCTTGTCCTCAATAAGAACACTCAGTTTTTTCCCTACAAACCTCCGGGCGAAGGCATTTCTTTTTTCCCGCCCCAGTTTCCTCAGTATCTCACCACGCCTCTTCTTGACGGTTTCGTCAACCCTGCCGGGGAGACTCGACGCGACTGTGCCCGGCCGTTCTGAATAAGGGAATACATGGAGGTAGGCAACAGGGAGTTCCGCAATGAGCCTGAGTGTATTATCAAACTGTTTCTCCCCTTCACCGGGAAACCCGACCATAACGTCAAGACCGAGGGCAATATCAGGAATAGCCTGCCTGATTACCTGCAGGCGATTCTTAAAGAATGCTGAGTCGTAATTCCTTTTCATGGCGGAAAGAATCATGTCATCCCCACTCTGGAGAGGAATATGCAGGTGTCTGCATAACGTGGTCCCTTCTGCTATGAGCCTAATTATGTCATCTGATATTTCCGCGATTTCTATGGAGCTCAGGCGCAATCTTCCCACCAATCTATTCTTATCTACGTGTTTCATTATCTCGTAGAGATTTGACGGGGGCGCCAAGTCCTGACCATAGACTCCCAGATGAATGCCTGTGAGGACTATCTCTCTGTAATCGGACCGGGCCAGAGTTTCGATTTCTTTCAAAACATCCATTTGTGAAAGACTTCTGCTGGGACCTCTTGCATAAGGAACGATACAGTAGCTGCAGAAGCTGTCGCAGCCATCCTGGATCTTGAGGAATGCCCGCGTGTGTCCGGCGAACTTTAGGGGGTTGATGCCGGAAAATTCCCTGGTCTTGCAGATGTCGCTTACGAGTAACTGAGGGGCTCCTTTTACCAAGCGCTCCATGAGCCGGGGGATATGCTCCTTTTCCGCATTTCCAGCAATGAGGGTTACGCCGGGAATTCTGGCAAGATCACGAGGTGCGACCTGGGCATAACAGCCTGTAACAATAATGCATGCTTCAGGGTTTGTCCTGATAGCCCTTCTGATAAGGTTTCTTGACTGGTAGTCCGTCCGGCCTGTAACAGTGCATGTATTGATTATATAACAATCAGCCTTCGTATTGAATGGTACAGACACATAGATACTCTCATCGAGCATCTCCAAAATGCCTGCGGATTCATACTGGTTAATCTTGCAACCGAGGGTTGATATGGCTACTTTAATCAATTTCAATGCCTCTATTTATACCACGTTGTCGAATTTAAGCTTCCGTACACTATTTGTCAAGGCTAAAGGATTACTGGATTTTTGTCGATAAATGGATTAGACTATGTCCATGTCCATGATGGAGGCTCAACTATGAACAGCATTATAGATTACTTTACTGCCCATCAATTTACTGCCGGGGTATGCATTTTTGTTGCTATCCTCATCATATATTTTCTTTTCAAGAAAGTCATGAAACTTGCCTTGTTGCTTATTCTCGTCATGATAATGTTGACTGGATATGCATATTTCAAGGAGTCCGGTAGAATGCCGAGAAGCATACAGCAAGTCCTGCAGAAGGCCAAGGAAGAAACCCGAATGGCGGTGGAAAAGGGCAGGGGTGTATATAACGATGTGATGTCAATATTCGACAAACGCAGAAAACCTGTGACTGATTATATTGATAAGATTACGGAACAGGACAAAGAAGCCGCCAAGAAGAAAAAGCGCTCACCGTGGGATTGAATTCGGTAGCGAGCGAATGCCGAACGACTGTTCCTTAAGAACCGAAGATTCTCCGCAGCTTGCTGCGGAGAGCTTCAATTCACTTTGTCGGTCATCAAGAGAGAGTCAGAGTTACAGATTCAAAAAAGGAACTTGCTCAGAAAATGTTAACTTCCATGGCCCTCGGGGGACAGGCCAATACACAGAATTCACAGCCATTGCACTTTTCCGGATCGAAGACGACTTTCATAGATTCTTTTTCCATAGAGAGGGCATCAGTCGGACAGAAAGCGGTGCAGGCACCGCAATGCACACATTTATCCATATTCTGGCTCACATTTTTTGAAACGGGTTCGACCTGGAGGCCCTTTTCTTTGAGAAAACGAATACCCTGATCAAAATTCTCCTTTGTACCACTTAGTTCAACGACAATAATTCCTTCCCTTCTGGGCAGGATCTGGGCCTTGAGAATGTTGAATTCGAGATCGTGTCTTTTCACGAGCTGGCATATAATAGGTTGGTCCACATTGTCCGCTGCATACCGGATAACGACTTTCTTTGAATACATGCCTTTTCTTCAAACTCCCATCTTTTGACAGATGTTAAGAGAACGCTGAAATATTGTCAAGGAATTAGTTGGCTCCCGCAATCTACATATTTGAAACTGCTTATAAAGTTTCCAGAAGATCATCCCAGTTCATGAGACTGAAAGTCCTGTGGAGAGAATGGTCATCATCAACGAGATGATATTCGAGGTTTGCGAAGACCATCCGTGCGATATCCTGGACGGATGAAGGGGAAACCACATCATCATCTCTGCCATGATAAATAACAGCAGGAAGAAGAAGCTGCCTGCCCAGGTGTGGCTCAAATTCATTTATATCGAGGGCAGGGGCCAGGAGGATAAGCTTCTTGATGCTCTTTTCATTATTGAATGCATACACGGCGGCCATCAATCCGCCATAGCTCGAACCAACCAATATCAAAGGGGCCTTGCCAGAGAGAATCTTATTCAACTTTTCCATTCTATCTTTGAAATGACCGACAAAATCTTCAATGATCATGTCAGGGTATTTGTCCCTGAAAAATACGCCCTTTGTTCCCATACTGGAACTTTCCAGTCCGTGGATAAAACTTCTCGTTGGCTTCATGTAAATTCCTTTATCGACCATCCTATCGTCTTGTGCTTCAGAGTGAAATAGGCCGGTTTCCCAATGGCGCTTTTGAATTGATTTCAATATGTCAGTATGTTAGAAATTTCGCAAGAGGAGATTCTGTTATGTCCGTTGTCACTCCCTTTAAGGCGCTAAGACCGCACAGGCAATTCGTCAAGGCCGTTGCCTCTTGCCCCTATGATGTGGTGCGCGTGGAGGAGGCAAGAGATATTGTTAAAGATAATCCCTTGAATTTCTTGCATGTGGAGAAATCGGAAATCGATCTGCAATCTTCGATAGGAGCAAATGACGAGAGTCAATATGAGATCGCGAGATCAAATCTTGATAAACTGATAGAGAGGAAAGTCTTATTTCAGGAGAAAAAGAATTGCTTCTATATATACCGACAAAGAGCCGGTACCCACGCGCAGTACGGCATTGTTGCTGCGGTCAGCCTCGCTGAATATGAATCTGGCGAGATCAAGAAACATGAGCTTACAAAGGCAGATAAGGAACTTGATCGGATAAAGCATGTCATGGCAGTAGATGCCCAGACAGGACCGGTATTTGTAACATACAAAGCCCAGGATTTTATCGACCGGATGGTCAAAAAAATGGTCGAGAGTGAGCCCGAATATGATTTTGTTGCCGATGATGGTATCTCTCATACGGTATGGGTTATAAGCGCCGAAAAAGACATTGCAGCTTTAACAAAAGCATTTGCTGAGGTCCATACCATCTACATAGCCGATGGCCACCACCGGGCTGCCGCAGCCGCAGCTGTGAGAAAATTGAAAAAGGAAACAAATCCGGGAGGCGGCAGAGATGAATCATATGAATATGTAATGGCCGTCCTGTTTCCCCATAATCAACTCAAGATCATGAGCTATAATCGAGCCGTGACAGATTTGAACAGTCTGGATGAAGCCGAATTTCTTCGTCAGGTTCGCGGACAATTTTTTGTATCTGAGAATTTTGCAGGGAAGTCACCGGCCCAGTGCCATGAAATTGGAATGTATCTGGGCGCTAGGTGGTATAAGTTAAACGCGAAAGATGCCAGCTATGATAAAGATGATCCCATTAATATCCTTGATGTCTCGATTCTTCAGGATAATCTGTTGAAGCCTGTCCTGGGAATTCAGAATCCCCGGACAGACGAAAGGATAGAATATATAGGTGGCATAAGAGGGGTGCAAGAATTAGAGAGGCTGGTCGATTCAGGTGAATTTGCCGTTGCCTTTTCTTTGTATCCGACAAGTATGGAACAACTCATGGCTGTGTCAGATGCCGGCAAAGTCATGCCTCCCAAATCCACATGGTTTGAACCAAAACTTCGCAGCGGCATATTTGTTCATCTCCTCACAGCATGAAAAAAAATGGTCCCCACGTCTCAAAGTTAAGGAGGGAGGGAGAAACCGCTGATGAACTTCTTGGCAGGCGTGTGAAGATTTTTCAGAAAGAGAAGGGGTACCGGTTTTCTGTTGATGCCCTTCTTTTAGCTCATTTTGTTCGCTTGAAAAGAGGAGACCTGATTGTTGATCTCGGAACAGGCAGTGGTGTGATTGCCATCATCATGGCACAGAGAGAAGGCTGCGGTAAAGTCGTCGCTGTTGATATTCAGGAAGAACTCGTTGACATGGCGACAAGAAGCGTCATGCTGAATGATCTCCAGGAGAAGGTTAATATCTGCCATGGAGATATCAGAAAAATCGGAACCCTCTTTAAACCGAAATCTTTTGATATATCAATTTTTAACCCTCCTTATAGAAAGCTGAAATCAGGCAGAATTAATCCGAATAATCAGAAATATATAGCGCGTCATGAAATCAGGGGAACGCTGCACGATTTTCTGAAAGCGTCGATATATCTTTTAAAAAAATTAGGACGCGTCTACATCATATACCCTGCGACCAGGATGGTCGGGCTTCTCTCTTCCATGAGAACGGCCGGTATGGAGCCTAAGAGACTGCGAATAGTGCATTCACATAGTGCGTCCCGCGGGGAGTTCGTCCTGGTGGAAGGGATAAAGAATGGGCGGGAAGAGCTGGAAGTCTTGCCGCCTCTGACAGTCTATTCCGAGGATGGCCAATATACGGAAGCGATGGACTCCGTCTTTAGAGAGCTTTCCGATTTCCCGAAAGTCTCCGCCGAATGATATTTTTCGTCATTACCCTTCTTAGGATTTCCTTCAATTCCGGGTCTGCCACAGAAGAAATACTTTTCTCGATCAATTTTTTGTCCTTATCCCTCAGAGGATAGGAGTCAGGTGAAAATGATGAACTATATGAATTCGTGGGCATCGCCGAGGGGATCTCACCGATGGAAAAGTGGATATTTGTTATTAATTCCTTCCCAAGGAGCTGGTTGATCTTTTCGATAATATCCTGCTTAAGGATATGAAGCTGGTGCATCCATACGGAAGAAGAAACTTTGACAAAAAGAGTATTCCTTTTAAGCCTGTCGGGGCGAGTCTGGACTGAAATCTGCGGCCCTACAGCCTTTTGCCAGACTTCCAGCAGGCGCTGTTCCTCAGAGTCAAAGAAAATATTGTGCTCTTTCAGTATGCCCTGAAGGACATTGCCCAGTCTTTGTAGGTTTGCCTGTTTGCCTCTTTTTCGCATAACTTATAATTGCATGGTCCCGTAACGAGGTCAAGAATGTATGACTTCATCCGAGATTTATCTCTACGTGATTTTTCTCAGTTCCTCCGCAAAGATTTCGTATGTCTTGCGACCAAAAAGAACGAAACTAACCAGCTCAATATCGGCGTGTTCTTTGAGATAATCTATGACTGTTGTGAGGGCAATGTGTGCCGCTTCGTCCACCGGATAGCCATAGACGCCGGTGCTGATTGCCGGGAAGGCGACGCTCTTGAGCTTCTTTGATGAAGCGAGCTTGAGACTCTCCACATGGGTGCTTCTTAAGAGTGTTGCTTCACCTTTTGTGCCGCCCTGGTAAACGGGTCCCACGGTGTGGATGACATATTTTGCCCTGAGATTCCCCGCAGTGGTGATAACCGCCTGTCCCGTGGGGCATCCTCCAATTTTTCGACACTCCTCTATGATGGACGGTCCGCCCGCGTGATGTATGGCGCCATCTACGCCTCCACCTCCCGCGAGTCTCGAATTAGCAGCATTGACGATTGCATCTGTTTCCTCTTTTGTTATGTCTCCTTCGACGAGGGATAATGTCGAATTATTAATCTTCACTTCCATGATTCAACTCCTTTCGGTTACGGGGGTTCCCTCCCCATGGACGAGCATCCGATATGCCTTTTCGATTCTGCCCCAGTTTTCCTCCCTGTCCATGGACCAATACCGACCTATGACTGAGACTACCTTTCCTGAAAGCATTTCTAACTGCACGAGACATGATAAACCTGATACTCGCCACGGATTTTTCTCTCTTGGCAAATAAAGATTTTTGCATCAATTCGGGGTGCATCATGTTTTGGCAAGAATACATGATGGCTTTTGATTTCTTAGCTAAATATCGAAAAACTGTAAAGTGAAACTTCGTGATTCCTTCATGAAAAGGCCTTTTATATTGAAAAGGCCGTGTCTCAATGATATACTGAATTGATTAAATAATGGAAAATGTTTGCTATGTTAAAAATGGGCAGGGAGAAAGATCCCGAAAACATACTACGCGAGGAGATGCTGAAGGAAAGGGCGGAAGTCCTCGGTCGTGCTGGTGAAAGATTAGCAACTTCTATTGAAAAGATGAGCATCATAGAGCAGGGCATTGATGAGCGGCTGCAGCATTTTCGCTTGGTTGTGAAGAAATGTGAGAAAAGAGGCGGCGACAACGAAATTGCCTCTTTGAAGCAGGATATACTGGGAGAAATCAATCGGGAGATTGGTAAATTCAACCGCGCCAGAGAATATGCCAAGTTGAGATATTACTACCTTATTGTAACCAGGGAAGCCATGGGCATGCGGCGTCATCACTGGGTAGACGAGTGGTACAGAATTCCTCCGAGGAAACCGCACTTTCGGGACATATGATGGACCGTTACGTAAAACAAAGAAAGAAGATGGTAGAATCTCAGATAAGAGTAAGGGGGATCAGGAATCACCGCGTACTCACGGCTATGGAAACGGTTCCACGGCACCTCTTTGTCAATGAGGCATTGAGAGACCAGGCGTATAATGATAATCCACTTCCTATAGACGGGGGGCAGACTATTTCTCAACCCTATATCGTGGCTCTAATGACGGAAGCTATGGAACTTACGGGGAATGACAAGGTTCTGGAAATCGGAACAGGTTCAGGTTATCAAACTGCCATACTGGCGGTACTCGCGGACCATGTGTTTTCCATCGATCGCGTTGCAACGCTGGCAAGTGCAGCAAGAAGACTTCTGGAATCGTTTAATTATTTTAACGTGGCAATCAGGGTCGGGGATGGGACATATGGTTGGCGGGAAGAATCTCCCTTCGATGCCATTATTGTCACAGCCGGTGCTCCGAACATTCCAAAAACTTTAGTGGAACAGCTTTCTTCCGGAGGGAGACTTGTTATCCCTGTTGGCAGCCGCCATTCTCAGGCACTCATTAAATTGACCAGATTGTCCGACGATGTAAATGATGTGAAAAAGGAAGACCTGGGTGGATGCCGTTTTGTGGATCTTATCGGGGAACACGGATGGTAATTCTGACGGCCTCGAAAAGATTTGAAAATATGTGGGATGAAGTAACTGTTTCTGTGCAGTCAGAATTGAGATTACTTATTCGCCGTGTTTGAAACTGATGCAACTAATACTAATATGTTCTGGCGCCTGATCATTATCCCCCTCCTCCTAATAAATCTCCTGTATGCATGTACCGGGCATTATACCAGAAATGTAAAAACTAAAGGCATATACTATCGAGTTAAAAGCGGTGATACCCTCTGGAGCATTGCCAATGCCTATAATATGGATATCCAGGAACTCGCTGAGGCGAATAATATCACGGATCCGAAGCTGATAGGGGCCGACACCGTCCTGTTTATTCCTGACGCAGATCAGATTATCGATGATGTCATGACTGCGGTCGGCGAAATGGAGTCAGCAAAAAAAATCGCAAAGAAGGAAGGGAAGACATCAGAAGCAAAGACTCCTAAGGGAGAACGCCCGGGTGAAAAGGTACCGGTGAAACCTGAGATATTATCAATGAGTGATACTTCAAAGGGCAAGGACGGGGTGGCGGCTAAAGAAGAATCAAAGGGGATCAAGGCCAAAAGTGCAGAGGAAGGATCCTCATTAGCTGAAAGGGTGTCACCGCGAGAGGAAACAGGACGAAAGGTTGAGCAAAAAGGTAAGGAGAGGGATAGCGGGGGAGAATCTGCTAAGATAACGTTCGACAAGGAGCGCTTCATATGGCCGGTGAAGGGAAAGGTGCGGTCAAGGTTTGGTTTTCAGCGCGATGGTACGTATAATAATTGGATCACCATAGCGGCAAAGGAAGGGGTGCCGGTGCTGGCTGCGGCGAGTGGGACGGTAATCTTTTCCAATTCTTTGAAGGATTACGGAGAAACAATTATCATAAAGCATCAAAACAATTACGCAACTGTATATACCAATTTGAGCGGTAGAATAGCGCAAGTAGATGATAAGATCAAAAAGGGCAGTCGTATAGCCTTCCTGGGCAAAACAGAGAAAAAAGGTGAAGCCTCTTTAAGATTTGAAATCCGCCATAGGAATAAGGCCCGCAACCCCCTATTTTTTCTTCCGTGATTTTGAAGATTGATTACACGGCCGATATTCAGTCGTATTTCGTTATCCAGACGCATTTCAGCATCAGAGATTTGAAAGGAAATGAACTTTACATGTCGGATGGCTAATTCCGGGTATCCGGGGAAATAAATAAAATGACAGATATTGTCCGTGAGGAATCAAGAAAATGCGAATGAAGCACGACATCGAACAGGGACCGATAAGACCGCCCAGTGAGGCGACAAGCCTTCTCATTCGGGCAACAAGGAACTGCCCTTGGAATAAATGCGCCTTTTGCCA
>CAITLA010000209.1 GCA_903893135.1 uncultured Syntrophaceae bacterium
GAATCCATAAAAAGGCAGGTGATAAAAAAGGCTGCATAAGGTATTATTACATAGGCGGGGAGATTATCGGTTTCTTACATTGAGGCGCTTATGCGACCTCCTACTTCAGAATACATAACTCCCCGTCTACATCCTAACCTCAATTAAGCAAGGTAAAAGCGTTTCACACGACTTTCTAATCACAAGGGTTGGGTAGGATGTTGTACAACTGATGGCGATAACCGCCTATGAAGATACCTTCAAATCCAAAAACAAATATATAAAAATATCTTTACTGGAATAAACAAGAGGAAGAAAGGTGCACAGCTGTGCTCCAAAATGACCGAATTATCTATTTGCCAGAACGCACCGGGAGCACCCGGCAGCACCTATGGGCCATTGCTGAAGCTGAAACGGGCGGCGGCGGAACCGCACGTTTCGGAAGCCCAAACATATGCACACATAAAACGAATCAGTTCCGTTAAATGGGTATTATAGCCATAGTCAGGCTTATAAGTTTTAGCCGTATCATACAACCCCGCCAGTTCATCCAGCGTTCTTCCTTAGGGTTCATTTCATAATTCACGCCGCTTCAGTTTGACCGCCCGGTTTTGATGGACAGCACCTCCTCCGAAAACTCGGAGGGCAAATCTTTTCTGCCATCAACCCTGTCCTCAACCTTCAGCCCCCTTGTCAGCAGAGGCACATCCGCTGATTTGGATTTCACTCGATAAACATTGCCCTGTGCACCGAGATTAATATCTCCCAACGCCGAAGTGGCGGCATATATCAGGATGTTTTCCTGGCCAAAGGGAGGAGAAACCTCCAAATCAAAACGGTCGTTTCCAGAGGGAATCTCATAGATCACGCCGCCGTTGAAATAATTCTCGCCACGATAAGGATTGGGCAAGAGCTGCAGGAGATTACCGGCTGCATCCTTGTAAAGAATACGGGCATAGAAGGGTTTGTTGCCCTTGAGGTATATTTTGACTTTGTCACCCTCTTTGTATTCCTGCTTGTCGGTCCATAATTTCACCTTCAGCGGCGCCGCCGGGTCTTCGGCAAAATCCTTTGCCTGAGCGGCCTTTTTCATCGCGTTTTCATCGGGAACGATCTCCGCCTTGATCCTGATCCGATAGCAGTCGCCCGAATCTGCATCTTTGGCCCATGTTTTTTCAAGTTCCTGAATAACCTTCACTGTCGCCTGGGCGTAAGCATTGAAGATGTCCTTCTCAAGAACATAATCCTTTACCTGCGTTTCGCTTTTCAAATAAGTCATGGCTCTCCCGGCTGCACTGCGCTTGGCGTCAGCCATAGCCGCCTGCTCTGTCTGCTTGCGAGACTTGTCGTCTCCCATGCAGGCATACCCTTCGACATCAATGATGGTGGATTGTGCGGCGTAAAGTTGAGAGGAGAGTAAAATGACAAGAGATACAACAAAAAAGACTTTCTTCATGACTATCACCTCTGCGTTCTAATCGGAGAAAAAAGTGCTTTGTATAGCTGATATAGACTCTTGCACATGATTACCGGAAAACTCAACTTGAGTCAATGGGACCCTCACAACAGAAGAGTTCAGACTATGAATGTGGTATATCTTCCGGGGGCACGTCAATTCGC
The DNA here is from genome assembly GCA_903893135.1 of uncultured Syntrophaceae bacterium. Taxonomy (GTDB): domain Bacteria; phylum Desulfobacterota; class Syntrophia; order Syntrophales; family UBA2185; genus Fen-1135. The sequence continues at coordinate 1,600 of CAITLA010000209.1, forward strand.
GGCAACCCAATTAAAGCTCTTATTTCCCGGGCCTCTGAATTTTCGATTCAAGATTCGTCATTACCTCGCGTGCGTCATAGGCATTGACGTTATTGGCTGGCGTCGAGCCCTTGCCAAGCTTGATTGCTACCGTTAGGTTCGGTTTAGATACTGTAGCACTGCCACACACTACAGCGTAGTTTGTCGCGCTATCTCCTGTAACAATCACAAAGTAATTAAAATCATTCTTTATCGTTATCTCTGCGCACCGGTAAAGGAGATAGTTCTTTGCCGTCTCATGTGATATGAATCCATTTCCCGCAAATGAGACATTGTACGTGTCTTTCTGTATCTTCGAATCCGAATATCCTCCTGTCCACGATTCGGCGCTAGGCCTTTAGAGCGTTGGATTTGCACAGCCTGTTATTCAAAAAACAATAAAAAGCAAAATAGCAGTCAATCTCATAGCTTTCATAACAGCACCTCCTTTTATCTATAACGGGTTACCAAAACACAAACTCCTGCTCTCTCTTGAGACACGGGGTTTCGGTAATCGGACATCGCAACCCTCGGTTAATTGTTGTTTCTTCAGTTTCGTTTTTGCCACTTCTCTCTTGGGTCTATCGTGTCAGGAAAACATAAGTAAGATTCTTCTATGCTTACGGGATAATCATTCTTATCTTTAAATGTAATAGTTATCACTCCAGGTGTCCGACCATCAACATCTGCAAAACTCCACTTCTCTCTTTCAATAGTTACCATTCTGCCCCAATGATTAATTACCCATTCATCGCATTGAGATTGTTTTTCCCATGCACTATTGAGTTCCCACTTTATTGATTCTTGAGGTTCCTTTCTCTCTTTCGAGAAATACGTACTTTTAGTTTTTGTCCATAAAACCCAACCACACTGTGCATATGACAAAGATGACAAACCTACGAGAATGATAACAGATAGACATATGGGAAATCGTCTTTTAATCATAAACATTCCTCCCCTCAGTTCTTTCAACCGAAAAAATTACATTACCCAACTGCTTAAACACAAAACCCCGCCTCTTTTGAGTAACGGGGTTTCAGTAATCAGTCCATGGCACCCTCAAGCAATATTGAATGGTTTGGTAACGTTCAAAAGTTGGGGCAAAGGTTGATTTCGACGGTTTGGATCTGAATGTTGAAATAACCTTTGATACCAAGTTTCTCTTTCCAGAATTGTTCCCATTTGTCTTTTGCGTATTGTTTGATCAGGATCATTTTCGATAGATTTGTCACTGCTGCATCGGACCATCCCCAGGCAATTCTTTTTAAACGACGCCCGATCTCTCGGAATACACGTTCAAGAAGGGATGTTGTTTTCGGGGCAATGATCCCTGTGGATAACCATAGTTCAATGTTTGTAAACAGCCGCTTTGACAAGCTTTCCAAGTAAGAAGCCCCCTTTGGGTATCCTTTTTCATAAAA
>CAITLA010000210.1 GCA_903893135.1 uncultured Syntrophaceae bacterium
GAGGCGGGAGTCCAGTAGTTTGAATCATAAAATCCGACTGGAGCCTGCCCTCGAATGTTCTTATCGGGGGGGGGAATGACGAAACGTAGTGCAGACCTTCAGGTCTGCCAAAGAAAGAGCAGGCCCTAAAGTCCTGCACTACATGCACGCTAATGTGATTTCCGCGGAGCCTGTCCCCGAAATTTTTAGTCGGGGAGCGATAATCCAGAATCTTGAACCTTTGAATAATGGACATTTCAATCATAATCGTCAACTGGAACACCAGGGACCTTCTCAAAAGCTGCCTCGAATCTATTTATAAAACCATCCACGACATCAGCTACGAAATCATAGTCGTTGATAATGGCTCTCGGGACGGCAGCGTTACCATGTTGCAGGATAAGTATCCACATGTCAGGTTAACACAAAACACGGAAAACCGCGGCTTCGGAGTGGCAAATAACCAGGCAATGCGCATCATGGCCGGCCGGTATGCCCTGCTGTTAAATTCGGATGCAGTCTTAACCGAGAATGCTGTTAGAGAATTGTTTATTTTTATGGAATCTCAGTCAGAGGCGGCCATGGCCTGCGGTCAGCTCCTCAACGCAAACGGAGGCAAGCAGAATTCTGTCGCGAGTTTCCCGAATCTCATCACATTGCTGACCAACACTTCCTTCCTCGAATATTTCTTCCCCAATCGTTATCCGAGCAAGCGTTACAGTTATGACAAACCGATGGAGGTTGATTCGTGCATCGGTGCCTGCCTCCTGGTGCGCAAAAAGGCCATCGAAGATGTGGGAATGTTTGACGAGCGCTACTTTTTTTTCTTTGAAGAAACGGACTGGGCATATCTCATGCGTAATGCGGGCTGGAACATCTTTCATGTGCCCACGGCCTTCATCTATCACTTCCAGGGGCAGAGCATCGGCAGGGATATCCAATCAAGAATCGAATTCTATCGGTCCCGCTACCAGTTTTTCCACAAGTGGAAAAGTCGTCCCTATTTCATTGTTATACGTATTGTGATCTTTCTTAGGTTGTGCATCAACTGGCTCCTTACATCGGTTGCGAACATCTTCTCTCTGGGTATGAATCGTGAACTCCGGCATAAATTCTTCGTCTATTCCAGGCTCATTCTGTGGCATCTGAATTTCACCTCTCATCTAAAGTGACGGCTATGGATATTTTCGACTTGGTTCCGTCATAAGACCCCCCACTTTTTTTCTTGACAATCTATTCTTGGTGAATTAATCTCTACCATGCGTTCATGGAGTGAACATATCGGATATTCATATGACTTTATCGAATAAGCACGACCTTGAAAGCGAAGAGATACTCAAAGTCCTCAGGGAAATAACCCAGACCCCTGAGATGACGCAGCGCGAATTATCATCCCGACTGGGCATCAGTCTCGGTAAAGTCAACTTCCTGGTGAATGCACTTATCCAAAAAGGCCTTATCAAGGCGCATAATTTCAAAAATTCCAACAACAAAAAAGTCTATCTTTACTATTTAACCCCGACGGGTCTTGAAGAAAAGGCGAAGATTACCTATCGGTTCCTGAAAAGAAAAATGAAGGAATATGAACAACTGGAAGAACAAATTCGATTGTTGAAAAAAGAGGTTGGCGAGGTTGGAACATCCTCTGGAACTGAAGCAAGCAGCGGCCGACAACTGTAATTTTTTACTGTAAAGCAACATTGAGAATCCAACTCCCTGAATCGGGGATTGACTCCTGGATGTAATCCAGAGAGCGGAGCTGTATGTAGGTTTCGGATTTGTGTAAACAACCCATTAAAACTACTCAAAAATCTCGACTAATTGAGGAGACACTATGAATATAAAGCCAGAGAGCGAAACAATCCCAGAAGATGAAATCAATCTTTACGATTATTGGAAAGTCCTTGTAAAAAGGAAAAAGATTTTCATAAGCATATTCCTTGTTCCATTAGTAATCGTAACTATTGTCAGTTTGAGCCTGCCTCGCTATTACACAGGTGAAAGCGAAATAAGCAATGCTGCAATACCTGCCGGAAGAATCGTTAAACTTATTGAAAATATTAATACTGACCAAAAATTTAAAATATTTGCAAATAATCCTGATGCAATTAAAAGTGTGTTGATATCACTTCCCAAGAAATCCACTGATACGGTAAACATAATTGTTCACGCCAAAACAGCCGATATTATTCCTCAGGCTTTTGCAAATCTATTTTATTATATTAATAATTTACCGGAAATCCAGGAAGAAATTAAAAGAATGAAAGAAAAGACCGATTTGAAACTAAATGAGCTTATAGAAGCCAGGAAGGAAAACCTTCTTTTTTTGGATCAAGTAAAGGATATGATAAAGAAAAAACAAATGTCGTTTATTTTTGTTAATCCAGCTGACTTAATTAAGAAAGATGCCGATCTAAAGTTAGAAATTATGAATCTCCGGTATGCAAAAACAGATATGATGAAGAAAACACAACTATCGTTTATTTATAATAATCCAACTACAGTTTCCGAATGGAAACTAATTAATAAAGATGGGAATCTAACGTTAGAAGGTATGAAGCCCCAGAGTATAAACGTGACAACTGGAACAATAGGCCCACTATCGATTACTAAGCACCCTTCAAATTCAAGGATAAAAAAGACAATTATGATTACCGGTCTTCTAAGCCTTTTCACCGGTATATTTGTTGTTTTTTTTCTTGAATATATTGATCGGATGAAAGCGCGCGAAAAATGAGGGACTGCGGGGCTGTTGAAAAAGACAAATTGTCGAATTAAAGTGAAAATCACATACAGTAATGTCATCTAGCAAAACCTTTGCATAATTTCGATGTTAAATTTTTCCCTGTTTGGACGCGCACTTTTTCAGATTTTTATCGATTTCTAAATTTTGATACCACGAAAACGCTCTTTGACAACCTTTGTTTCTCCCCGGATAGCCCCGGAGAGGGGGTTCGGGGGATGCTTCCCCCTACGTTGCAGCAATCATCTCCTGTTTTCTCATGCTTATGGCGACACGCTTGATATTGAAGGCCATCGCTCCGCAGAGATGATCCCAGTTCTCCTTGATCATGGTTGTGAACCGTGCCTTCCCGGCTCCATGGTATTTATGAGTGATCCCAAAATACTGCTCAATCTTGTGCCTGATCTTCGATATCCTCTTGTTTCTCTGAATCTCCGCTTCTGTAAGGGTAGCATTGATCTGATTTTTCCTCATGATGCCGCCACCGATACCGTTCATGTTCAAAAAATCCCGGTTGGGTTCACCACAGTATCCCTTGTCGGCATACACCTTTGAGGGAAGCTTTCTTCCATGAATGCCCTTCGTAACCACATAAGAAAAATATTTCGTATCATGCTCCGATGCCTTCGACACACAGGTGGACAAAACCAGGCCGCTTTCCACGTCGATGGATGCATGTTCCTTCATCCCGAAGACAGGCTTGTTGTTTTTCACCGTCCAGTCCGAATCCAGGTCCCTTTGAAACCGCATCGCTCTCTGAGTCTTCTTTTTCATCTGCAACCGGATATTCCGCTTCTCTCGAAGCTCTCTGAGTTTCCTGTCGCTGATAGGACGACTGGCCGATTTCACGACCCGGGCATCCACGGCCATGCCGGACTCAATGGAAAAACCCAGGGTATCAAACTGATTCAACAGTTCGTGATGAACTTTCTCCAATGTCTCTTTCCCGGTGCGCTCACGAAAACGGCAGATAATAGAATGATCAGGGGAAGGTTCACTGAAGGGTAAACCGATGAAGGCCTTGAAAGAAAAGCGATCGTTGATCTGGCTCTCCAGATCAGGGTCGGATTTTATCCCGAACCACTTCTGGAGGAGGATCGCTTTAAGCAACATTAATGGTGGATATGCCTTGTTACCATACTCCGATTGTCCTACGGGATAATTTTCCTGTACAATCTTCTCGATAGGTTCCCAGTTGATGATAGTATCAATTTCAGAGAGGACTTGCTGGTTTCTTGAGTGGGTGACGGCTCTTTGTATTTCCATATCCAGAAATGTGGGGCTCTTATCGTATTCCTTGAATGCCATGGCGGTCTCCTTCAAAGATGAATTTGACCGGAACACTACCATAGATATCTATTATTGTCAAGTAATATCAACATGTTAAATGATTTTTTTCATGAAAAATATCTCAAATATTTAACAGGAGTTGTGCAAAGGTTTTCTTGGAGTATTGGATGGATGAAGACTGGTACGTCGGAAGAATGGTAGATGCGCCTGATGTCTTCAGTCATAAACATTTTAAATGGAGAAGAAAATGAGAAAAACGATTCTGATTACCGGTGGGGCAGGATACATAGGTTCATTATTAGTCAATGTTTTATTACTTAATAATTTTAAAATAATTGTTATGGATAAATTAATCTATGGTGGAGAATCATTGCTAAACGTATGGCATCATCCCAATTTTAGATTTTACAAAATTGATATTACGGAACCAGATAAAGTGGAATCAGTATTTAAAGAGAATAAAATTGATGCCGTTGTTCATCTGGCAGCAATTGTAGGCGACCCGGCATGTGCGAAACAACCAGAGCTTGCCAAAAAAATTAATGAAGCCGGATCAATAAACTTACTCGATATATCAATAAAAAATAATGTTGAAAGATTTATTTTTGCATCGACGTGTAGTAATTATGGAAAAATGTCGAATCAAAACAGTTTTATCGATGAAAATTCACCTCTTTCTCCAGTATCGCTTTACGCAGAATTAAAAGTTAAATTTGAAAATATATTAATTAACAGTAATTCTCAAAATGATAACTTTTGTCCAACAGCTCTTCGTTTCGCAACAGTATATGGAATTTCGCCAAGAGTTCGATTTGACCTCACAGTAAATGAATTTACTAAAGAATTAGCATTAGGAAGGGAATTAGAAGTATTTGGCGAACAATTCTGGCGGCCATATTGTCATGTATATGACTTTTCACGCGCAATTTTGCTTGTCTTAAATGCTGAAAAGGAAAGAGTTTCGCATAATGTATTTAATGTAGGTGCGACTAATGAAAATTATACAAAATTAATGATCGTTGAGGAAATAAAAAAAAGATTACCAGAAGCAAAAGTAAAATACATTCATAAAACAGAAGATCCGAGAGATTATCGAGTATCTTTTGAAAAGATTAGAAACGAAGTGGGATTTGAAATAACAAGAAAAGTTCCTGATGGAATAGCAGAAGTTATTGAACTGATAAATGACAAAGTTTTACTTAATCCCGATGATCCAAAATACAAGAATATTTAACCCCAATGAATAATCTTAATATTGAAACCGTCGTAAAAGCCTTAAAATCTGTTTATTCTATCGATAGAGGTTTCATTGGCCTTCACGAACCTTGCTTTGCCGGTAATGAATGGACCTACGTGAAAGAATGTATAGACACAACGTGGGTTTCATCGGCGGGTAAATACGTCGATCGCTTTGAAGCCATGCTTGCCGACTTTACGGGCGTTAAAAAAGCCGTAGCCGTTGTAAACGGAACCGCAGCCCTTCATATTGCCTTAAAACTGGCAGGGGTTGAGCCCGGCGATGAAGTGCTCATCCCTGCCCTAACCTTTGTGGCGACGGCTAATGCCGTCACCTATTGCAGCGCCGTTCCTCATTTTGCAGACAGTGAAGAAAGAACGCTCGGTCTTGATCCTCACAAATTAAGAGATTACCTGAAAAATATCGCCCGGCTTAATTCAGACGGCTGCATCAATAAACGCACCGGAAGAAGAATCAAAGCCGTCATTCCCGTGCACACCTTCGGACATCCCGTCGATCTCGATCCTTTGGCCGATATCTGCAAGGAATACAAAATTGAAATGATTGAAGATGCGGCGGAATCCCTCGGCTCTTACTACAAGGGCGCACACACGGGAAACCGGGGGAAACTGTCCATCCTGAGTTTTAACGGCAACAAAACGATCACGACCGGCGGCGGCGGGGCGATCATCACCAATGACGAAGCCCTGGGAAAACTGGCGAAGCACCTGACGTCAACGGCAAAAATCCCCCATCGCTGGGAATACCGGCACGACGAGATCGGATACAACTTCCGCCTCCCCAATATCAACGCCGCTTTGGGTTGTGCCCAGATGGAGCAGCTCCCAAAGTTTCTGGAACAGAAAAGGCGTCTGGCGGAACGCTACCAAAACGCTTTTCAGGATATAGAAGGGATAAAATTCTTTACGGAACCCCCTTTTGCCAGGAGCAACTATTGGTTGAATATTCTCCTTCTTGATACGGCCGTTTCCGATAAGCGCGACGAAGTGCTCGAAAAAACAAATGACAACGGCATTATGACCCGTCCCGCCTGGACATTAATGCACAGATTGCCCATGTTTAAAGAGTATCCCGTCATGGATCTTTCCTGCGCCGAAAGCCTTGCGAAGTGCCTCATCAATATCCCCAGCAGCCCGTTTCTGGTGGAAGAAAATGCCTGAACGAAAAATCTGCATCGTTACGGGGACACGCGCCGAATACGGTCTTCTCTACTGGCTCATGAAAGAGATTCAGGCAGATCCCGATTTGGTCCTTCAGATCGTTGCCACTGGGATGCATCTTTCTCCTGAGTTCGGTTTGACCTACAGAAAGATTGAAGAAGACGGTTTTCGTATCAACGAAAAGGTGGAGATGCTCCTTTCCAGCGATACGCCTGTCGGCATTGCAAAATCCATCGGCCTTGGGGTGATCGGATTTGCCGATGCCATTGACCGCTTGAAACCGGACATCGTAGTCATCCTGGGCGACCGCTTCGAAATATTCGCCGCTGCTCAGGCCGCCATGATCGCCAGAATCCCCATCGCCCATATTCATGGCGGCGAAACCACCGAGGGGGCCATCGATGAAGCCATGCGCCACGCCATCACGAAGATGTCCCACTTTCATTTTACCGCGGCGGAACCCTATCGTCAGCGTGTCATCCAATTAGGCGAATCACCCGAACGGGTTCTGAATTATGGTGCACCCGGTCTCGACAATTTAAAGAAACTGGCACTACTCGATAAAAAGGCTTTTGAAAAAGCCATTGATTTTCAACTCGGAAACCTGTCTTTCCTGATCACCTATCATCCCGTGACGCTATGCGATACCGGGCCAGAAAAACCCATCAACGAATTATTCCAGGCCATTGATCATTTCCTTGACGCGAAAATCATTTTTACCAAGGCAAACGCAGACACAGCAGGGCGAATCATCAATCAGAAAATTGATGCGTACGTTAAAAAAAATACGCAACGGGCAAAGGTATTTACCTCTATGGGACAATTGCTTTATCTCAGCGCTATAAAAAATGCCGACATCGTCATCGGGAACTCGTCAAGCGGCATCGTGGAAACCCCGGCGTTTCATAAACCTACGGTGAATATCGGGATGCGCCAACAAGGCCGATTAAAGGCCGCGTCCATTATCGACTGCAAAGAAAAAGAGCAGGCGATTGTTGCGGCCATTAAAAAGGGATTGTCGCCAGAGTTTAATGAAATCTCAAAAAACGCCGTCAACCCTTATGGGCAGGGAGATGTATTTTATAAAATAAAAGAATATTTAAAAAAAGTATCTTTGCGGGACATTCTGATGAAAAAATTCTATGATGTGAGTCATGATGGCCAAAAGGGAAAATAGACATAAGTCGGTTTATATCATCGCTGAAGCTGGTGTAAACCATAATGGCAGCATCGAGATGGCCAAACAGCTTATCGATGTCGCCGCCCACGCCGGCGCCGACGCCGTGAAGTTCCAGACCTTCAAGGCGGAAAAGGTCATCAGCCGTCACGCCCCCAAGGCCGACTATCAGAAAAAGACGACTGCTGAAACCGAATCCCAGTTGGAGATGGTCAAAAAGTTGGAGCTGGATGAGGCTGCCCATCATATCCTCATAGAACATTGCCAATCGAGGCATATCGAATTCCTTTCCACGCCTTTCGATTTTGACAGCATAGATCTCCTCGTCCAAAAACTGAATCTTCCGCGCCTTAAAATCCCCTCCGGTGAAATCACCAATGGGCCATACCTGCTGCACATCGCCAGGACGGGAAAACCGGTCATCCTCTCGACGGGTATGAGCACCCTTGGCGAGATTGAGACCGCCCTCGGGGTTTTGGCGTTTGGATATTTATCAAAGAATGAACAGCCGTCTCTGGAAAAGTTCCACGATGCTTATTGTTCTGAGGCTGGGCGTAAAATGATAGAGGAAAAAGTCATTCTCCTCCATTGCACGACGGAATACCCGGCTCCGTTTGAAGAAGTCAACCTACGAGCAATGGATACCATGCGTGCGGCTTTCGGCCTGCCCATCGGCCTATCTGATCACACCCTGGGCATTGCCGTGCCCATCGCCGCCGTCGCCCTGGGCGCTGCCGTCATCGAGAAACATTTTACCCTGGATTGCAATCTTCCCGGCCCGGATCACAAGGCTTCCCTGGAACCTGAAGAACTGAAGTCAATGGTCACAGCCATCAGGCAGGTAGAAGCAGCTTTGGGTAATGGCCAGAAAATGCCCGCTCCTTCGGAATGGAAAAACCGGGAGATCGCCAGAAAGAGCCTCATGGCCGCCCGCCCTATTCAGAAAGGCGAATTGTTTACGGAAGATAATATCGCAATAAAGCGTCCCGGCGCTGGTTTATCCCCCATGTCGTATTGGTCGAGCCTGAACAGGAAAGCGCAGGAAAATTACGAAGTGGATGAAATGATCGCCGAATGATAAATTGAGGATCAGATAAAAAAATTATTTTAATCGGCGGTGGACAGCAGTGTTAGTATTTTAAAAGGAAACACAAACCCATTATAAAAATGAAGGATTGCAATGCTGAAGAAAATGTATGAACAAATGCTTTTAATAAGAGAGTTTGAGGAAGTGCTAACCTCTCTTTTTCACGAGGGTCTTTTATTTGGTACCACGCACTGTTGCATAGGCCAAGAGGCTGTAGCGGTTGGTGTTTTAAGCGCTACAGATAGTGACGATGTTGTAGTTAGCAATCACCGAGGGCATGGTCATTTTATTGCATTTACTGATGACGTAGAAGGCCTTATGGCAGAAATTATGGGAAGAGAGACCGGTGTTTGTGGGGGGCGTGGAGGCAGCCAGCATTTACACACAAAAAATTTTTACAATAACGGTATAACAGGTGGTATGGCACCAATTGCTACCGGAATGGCTTTGGCCGAAAAGATTAAGGGATCGGGGAAAAAAGTCATTTCATTTCTAGGAGATGGAGCTCTTGCACAAGGTGTTGTTTATGAGTCATGGAATATGGCCCAGTTGTGGAAACTGCCGATACTTTATATAATTGAGAACAATCAATATGCTATGAGTACCCATATTAGCAAACATTTCGCAGGAGATATATGTGAGCGGGCAAAAGGGTTTAATTTTAAAACAACAAGAGTTACAAATGAGAGTGTTGAAGAAATTTATAAAGTAACAAAAAAAATAATTAGCGAAATGAATCATTGGGTAATTCCCCAAATATTAGTTTGTGATACTTTTAGATATTGTGGTCATAGCAAAAGTGATGATTTATGCTATCGCTCCCGTGAGGAAGAAGCATTGTGGTTAGAGAAAGATCCCATTATTATGTTAGGTGCAAAGTTGTCTATTGATAATCGAAACATTATCATAGATAGGGTCAAAAAGAGAATACAGAATGCTATTAGAAAATCAGAAAGCAGCAGTTTCCAGGATAGAAAAAGATTATTACTGTAAAATGAATAAAACTGACATTGTAATAATTGGTGGAGGGGTAGCCTGTTATGTTGCTGCCGTAAGATTAAGCCAGCACACGGGCGTAATTTTGTATTGGTTGGAAAAAATGAGATAGGTGGTACGTGCCTTAATGCAGGCTATATCCCTAGTGTCATGTCAACCTTGAAATGTCGTAATGGATTGGTACGAGCATCTTTCAGAGAGTTGGTGAAATAGGTGGTCGGGATTCTTTGGACAGGAAACAGGGGTTTATAAGTGGGAAACTGCTCTTGATTCATGATCATGCCGCAGCCTGTTTCTGCGATTGTGTGCCTAAGTAAACCATAGCCGGAGTCTTCCTGTCAAAGTTATTATGCCATCTCTTTTCGTTGTAGAACTTGAAGTAGCTGGCAAGTCCGTTTTTCACCTCCGCCATTGAAGCATATGCCTTCAGGTAAATATCCTCGTACTTAACGCTTTTCCATAACCGTTCGATAAAGACGTTGTCCATCCACCGGCCCTTGCCGTCCATACTGATTGAAATGCTATTTGAACGAAGGGTATACGTAAATGCTTCTGCTGTGAACTGAATGCCCTGATCCGTGTTGAATATATCTGGACAAACATATTTTGCGATAGCCTCTTCCAAAGCATCGTTACAGAATGCACTGTCCAGAGTATTGGAAAGCCTCCAGGAAAGAACCCTTCGGCTCGCCCAGTCCATGATCGCTACGAGGTAGCAAAATCCTCTTGCCATGGGAATATAGGTGATGTCGGCTGCCCACACATGATTCGCCCTTGTGATCTCAAGACCTCTGAGAAGATAGGGGTACTTCACATGACCAGAGTGTGCCAACGATAGTCTCGGCTTCACGTAGAGCGCTTCAATGCCCATCTGACGCATCAGGCGACGTACTCAGTCACGTCCAATTTCATAACCCCTGGCCCACAGTTCGTTGCGGATCTTCCGGCTGCCATAGAACGGATATGCAAGATGAATCTCATCGATCTGACGCATCAACTCCATATCCTTCGCACTGATGGTAACTGGGGTATAGTAAATGCCAGATCGGGAAAGCTCCAGAATCTCACATTGCCGTTTCACTGGAAGTTCATCCGTCCTGTCGATCATCGCTTTGCGCTCGCATCGCCTATGCGACCGAGCGCGCTTGATAAAAAATCGTTCAGTTGTCCAATCTTGGCATGAAGATCTTTGACGATTGGCCCTTGATCAGGTTTCCGATCCTTGCTGAATATTTCCTCTGCATGCTCCAGAAGCTGCTTCTTCCAGTCTGTAATCTGGCTCGGATGCACCTGGTAACGCTCTGCAAGCTCAACAATCGCCTGATCCCCCTTTAGGGCCTCCAATGCTACTTTTGCCTTGAATGACGGTGCATGGTTCCTTCTTGGTCTTCTGCTCATACGTCGATCCTCCTCGGATTCATTATAGAGCAGTTTGAACACTTATGCACCTGTCCAGTTTTCCCAGACCAGCTCTGAATTGTGGCGCCATATTCGAAACAACCAAAATATAGGTTAAGTAAAATGAAGTATCTTGAAGCCATAAGAGACGCATTAAATCAGGCGTTAGAAGAAAATCAAAATGTGTTGTTGCTTGGCGAAGATATTTGCGATCCCTATGGTGGTGCTTTTAAGGTAACAAAAGGAATATCCACAAAATTCCCCAGCAGAGTCATTAATACTCCGATAAGCGAAGCTTCAATTGTCGGGGTAGCGTCAGGTTTGGCATTAAGGGGATTTCGGCCCATAGTTGAAATAATGTTTGGTGATTTCTTAACCCTTTGTGCTGATCAGATTATCAATCACGCAAGTAAGTTTCACTGGATGTATAATAACGAAGCAAATATCCCCATGTTAATAAGGACGCCTATGGGTGGCTTCAGGGGGTATGGAGCTACGCATAGTCAGAGTATGGAGCGCCTGTTTTTTGCATTTCCAGGCATAGAAATTTATTTTCCATCTCATTTCCACAATATCAAGGAAATTTTACTGTCATGCTTAAACAGGCAAAATCCAATACTTTTTGCAGAACACAAATTGCTATATTCAAAAGATTTAGTGGAAATGGGAGAAGGGTATCACGAGGGATTTCGATTAAAAAGAGAATATATAGAAGGGGATGAAATTGTATTTCTATCATCCTGTGATATAGATGAGAATCCATCTATTACAATTCTTACATATGGAGGAATGAGCCCAGTAGTTTTTTCTGCAGCTAAGAAGCTTCTCTTTGAAGAAGAAATAGTTTGTGAAGTGGTGATACATTCGAGAATAAAACCTTTTAGCCTTCAGGCATTAGCAGAATCCATACAACGATCAGGCAAGGTGCTAATCGTCGAGGAAGGGCATCTTTCTTGGGGTTGGGGTTCAGAAGTTGGGATGTTGTTAACTGATAAATATTTTGGTTTTTTGAAATCACCAATAAAAAGAGTTGCAGCATTAGACTTACCAATTCCTTGTTCAAAACCGTTAGAATTAGAAATGTTGCCATCAGAACAGGATATAATAAACACAATAATTACTATGGTAAGGCTTTAGGAGGCTTGAATGATTTATGAAGTAAAAGTTCCCCAAATTGATGTTAATGAAGAATTTGTTATGATGGTCGAATGGTTTGTACAAGATGAAGAGTATATTGAAAGAGAATCGACACTTTGTCTTATTGAGACCACAAAGACCATATTTGAAATAATGGCGGAGAAAAGTGGTTTTGTTTTAAGACTATTCTCTGAAGGTGACAGAATTGCTATTTTGAGTGTTATTTGCGTAATTGCTGATAATATACACGAACTGAAAAATTATAAATTAAAAAATTCAACAAAGGTTGTTGAATTTCAAAATATAATGGTAACAAAAAAGGCATCGGATTTAGCAAAGAAGTTAGGAATAGACATAGAGGAAATTAAGAAAAAAGGCGTTATAAGGGAGAAAGATATAGAAGAATTATATAAAGTTGAAAACGCTGAGAATTATAAACAAAAAACTGGTGACATAGAGATTATTAATAATTACGAAATAATTAGAAGCTCCCGTGATGTTGATAGAATATTGACCTTATATGGAAGGAAAATTATTATAATTGGTGCTGGTGGTCATGCAAAAACGTGTATAGATATTATAAGGCAAATAGGGGTGTTTGATATTGCAGGAGTAGTCGATCCTGTTTTTGATATCGGCACAGATTTTTTTGGTGTAAAGGTCATTGCAAGAGACAAGGGGTTAGAAAAAATATATGAAGGTGGTATTAAATTGGCAGTTATTGGTGTTGCTTTTTTGAAGAATCCTAATGAAAGGGATATTCTTTATCAAAAAATAAAAGGAATAGGTTTTTATTTACCAAACATTATTCATCCTAAAGCATCCATAGAGCCTTCAGTTCAAATGGGAGAAGGAAATCAAATAATGGCTCACGCAACAGTTGGGAGTGTTGTTATTATTGGGAATAATTGTATTATTAATTCAGGTTCTATAATTTCCCATGATTCAAAGCTTGGTAATAATGTACATGTTGCACCTGGAGCCATTTTGGCGGGTAATGTTTCTGTGGGTTCAAATACATTAATAGGGATGGGAGTGACAGTTTATATGTCAGTCAATATTGGTGAAAATGTTTTGATTTATAATGGTATTAATGTTTTTAAAGATGTTCCTAATGAGACAATACTGAAAAATCACTACCCCGCAGCAGGGCTGCGAGGTATATAAATGAATCCATATTACTCTGAGAAACCCAAGTTTCTCAGGCTCTTCCTCGCGGAAACCCCGGAGCAAGCTCCGAGGAATGTAAACGATTCAAAAGTTATTAGATGATTATTGACTTGTTTTTAGAAAAAGATACCGAAGGCATTTTTAATATTGGCGACGAACAAATCAGTTATTTAGAAATGGCAAGCACAATAATTGAAAAAAATGGAAATGATCTGAGTTATGTTATGCTTAGAGAGCAGGGTTCAAAGTCAAAACTTTATTTAGACACAACTTTATTGAAATGCTTTCTTGCCGCCAAAGGAGAATAAATGGACTGTTACGTATGTGGTGGCAACAACAACAAAGTAATTCTTGATAAACAACCAATACCAATTTGGACAGGCGGTGACGACGCTGATGTGTACCGAAATAACAGAATCGCCTGCAAACTGCTTTTTTGCAATTCCTGTGGTCATGTGTATCAGCCACGGGAATTTGTTCCAGCTTTTTTACTGAATGAAATATATCAATCAAACTATGCGCAAGCTTCCACAGATTTGGGGAAAGGCAACTGGGGTATCCAGCGTGCAAAACATGTACTTGATGCCTTAGGTAAAATACAATTCGATAATATATTAGAGATGGGTTGTGGGTCCGGTTATCTGCTGAAATATTTGAAGTCAAACTTTAATATCAAAATTGCTGAAGGTATTGAGCCATCCTTGTCAGAAACAGTTTACGCAGATGGTGTTATGTTGCACAAGGGATTCGCTGGAAAAGAATTTAAGCTATCTAAGAAATTTAATCTTATTTATTCTAATGCTTTATTTGAGCACATTGCAGACTTGCACGATTTGATGTCTTTTATAAGATCGACTTTAACCAATGATGGGTTTTTATTTTTTGGTGTTCCCAATGCGGAAATATTAATTCGATCTGGTGACCCTAATTTGTTTACCCATGAGCACATTCATTGTTTTACAAAAATGTCGGTTCAAAAACTTTTAGAAATGAATGGATTTTACATAAAACAGCTTATTGAAAGCCATGATGCACTTTATGTATGGGCTTGCAAAGGGAGAAGTGAAAAGACTGATTATGCGTTAGAGAGCATTAAGTTAAGCGAGTACCAGAAAAAAATTGATCATATCTTGAGTAAAGTAACTTCTGTTCTCAGTAGTTCAAAAATTGGAATACATGGGGTCAACGACGCACTCAATAATATTTTAGGCTGGGGTTCTTTGGATCAAATGAGTTTTAAGATATTCGATAATGATGAGACCAAATATGGAAAATATTACTTTGGGAAGAAGGTTATGAAACCAGATATGGGATCTATTAAAGATATAGAATCAATCTTAGTGACACCGCAGTTTTATTTTAATGCGATTTTCAGACAATATAGAAATATGAATTTTGATGGACAAGTTCAATGTGTAATAGAAGATATATATGATTATGTGTAGTATATTCATCATTGCCGAAGCCAGCGTCAACCATAACGGCAGCTTGGAAATGGCGGTTCAACTGATTGATGTCGCCGTCGCTGCGGGAGCCGATGCCGTCAAATTCCAGACGTTCAAGGCAGAAAAGGTCATTGCCGGCAATGCACCCAAAGCCGGCTACCAGAAGGAAGCCACTGACTCGGATGAATCCCAACAGGAGCTGGTCAAAAAGCTTGACCTGGATGAAACGGCGCCGGCTCAATCATCGGGGCAGGCGCGGTGGTGATCAAGGATGTGCCGCCAGGTAAAAAAGCCATAGGCAACCCAGCCAGGGTCATGGAATAACTCAGAAGGATAATGAGATATCATGGATAAGATAAAACTGAAAACACTTCTTGTGCCGCCTGAAACGACAATCAAGGAGGCCATGCATAAACTCAACGAAACCTCCGAGAAGATCCTTTTTGTTGTCGATGGGCAGGAAAAGCTCATTGGGACGGTTACGGACGGTGATATTCGGACCGGTCTTATCAACGGCATGCAATTTATGGATAGAATTCAGAGCGTAATGCATAGAGAGTTTACGTCGATACAGCATGACACTGTGGATATCAGAGGAAAAGTGAAAAAGCTCATGATAGAACAAAAAATTGAGCAAATTCCCGTTTTGAATCAGGCAGGTACAATCTTTGATGTCTGTCTTTGGACTGATCTTCTCGGTGAGAAGAAAGAAACAAATGCCGGCATATTATACGACAATAGCGTAGTTGTTATGGCGGGAGGAATGGGCACAAGGCTTGATCCTTTTACGAGAATCCTTCCCAAGCCGCTTATACCCATAGGTAACAAACCTATTATCAGGCTTATCATGGAGAATTTTTATCAGTATGGTTTTTACAGGTTTACCTACTCATTGAATTATAAAAAAGAATACATCAAACTATTTTTAAGAGAAGATGCATCACCCTATACTATTGATTGGGTGGAAGAAGATGACTTTTATGGTACTGCCGGGAGCCTTTATTTGCTCAGAGACAAGATAAGGGACACCTTTTTTCTAACAAATTGCGATTCCCTGCTAACTGTTGATTACGGTGATGTTCTGAAGTGGCATAAAGACAACCATGCTTCTATTACGGTCATAGGCTGTCATAATGAAGTGAAGATCCCCTTTGGCGTGCTGCAATTAGACAACGGAATCCTTAGTGGAATTATCGAAAAACCTGTCCACGATATGATTATCAATACCGGCGTCTATGTTGTGGAACCTGGAGTGATCGCATATATCAAAGAAAGCCAACACATGGATATGAACGAACTTATCGAGATTGTCGCAGCAAAAGAGAAAGTTGTTGTATATCCTATCTATGGTGGCTGGATGGACGTCGGTCATTGGAATGAATACAGGAAAAGAGTCGAGCAGTTTAACGCACTGTAACTAAATTATGAAAGGGCACAGAAGGAGTGGTGAAAATAGCATACAAGAAGCCGTTTGTGATTGCTGTAATACCCGCACGCAAGGGATCAAAGCGCCTTCCGTTAAAAAATATCATGCTTCTTAATGGGAAGCCGCTGATCGGATATATAATAGAAACAGCCCTGAAAGTTGGAACGATAAGCGAGGTTATAGTGTCGACTGATTCTAATGAAATATCTGAAATTTCAAAGAAATTCGGCGCAACGGTGCCTTTCCTAAGGCCGGAAAAATATTCGGGAGATGATTCAACATCTTTTGATGTAATGAAACACGCTATAAATTTTATTGAAAATAAATCGGGGAAAGAAGTTGACATTGTTTTATGTTTACAGTGCACAACCCCAACCACTTCAGAAACGGACATAAATAACTGTCTGGAACTTATAATAAAAGACAACTTCGATTCGGCTGTTACTGTGTTCAAGGTTGATGACCGGCCTGAATGGTGCGGTATAATTAACGAACATAATAAATTTGTAAAATACTTCAGCAATAAGATGATTAATAAAATGTCTGGAGAAAACTGGTATATGCCGTCGGGCGGAGTTTATGCGGCAAAAAAATCATTCTATCTTAAAGAGAAAACATTCTTTGCGGGAAATTGCGGGTATGTTATCGTTCCTCCAGAGCGGAATACTGATATTGACACAATTCAGGATTTTCGCTTTGCAGAATATATATTTAAGAATTATAATAAGACAAAAAAAGATAGCTTTACTGATTAGAATAAGAAACGGCGAATTATTATGAATGTATTATTTATATTTCCTAATTTTGATTTGTGCGGCTATAAGCCGATCGCGATTTCACAACTTATAAGTTTGATGAAAAAACAGGGGCATAAAGTCAGACTATTTGACACATCTTTCTATGACACTAAGAACATAATTCAAAATAGATTCTGGATTGATAACAAAATCATAGGAGAACAGTTGCTGGATTTTATCCCAGTTGATACAAGCCAATACGGCTTCGATAAAATAGAGGCTGATATTGACAGCATTTTTATCGGCCTTCTTAATGAATTCAAGCCTGACATAGTTATGGCGTCAGTGCTCAGTCCTGAAGCGCTTCTGACATTTCATTTGTTTGAACTTGTTAAAAAATACAATGAGGATATTCCAACACTTATGGGTGGTAATCATTGTTATGCTGACCCTGACGGAGCCATAACAAACAAGTTTACCAATATGATATGTATCGGAGACGGCGAAGTGCCACTAATAGAACTGCTGAACAGATTAAGCGAGGGACGAAGTTATGATGAAATTAAAGGATTGTGGGTAAAAGGAAGAAACGATAATGTAACGCGTAATCTTTTAAATCAATATTATACCAATCTTGATGAACTGCCGTATCTCGATTATGATGAATATGACAGAAGGCAGCTGTATAGAGTTTTCTGCGGGAAAGTTTACAGATCCGGAGATTATACTGTAACTAGAGGCTGCTACGAAAAATGCGGCTATTGCATAACTGAAACGGCAAATATTCTTAATTCGAATAAGTATCCATTGAGACGTTGCATATCTGCGGAAAGAATTATTGATGAACTGATTTACCTGAAAAATCGTTATGATCTTAATTTTTTCAGATTTCAGGATTCGTCATTTCTTTCTGTGAGCATAGACTGGTTGAAGGTGTTTTCTGACCTTTACGAACGTAAATTGGGGCTACCGTTCTGTATTGATGTTTCACCGCAAACTGTAACATTTGAAAAGGCAAGACTGTTAAAAAAAATGAATTGCGTGTCTGTTAGTGTAGGTGTTGAATCCGGTAATGAAGATTTCAGATATAAAACATTGAATAAGACGGTCAGGGATAAGAGCATATTGGAAGCGTTCAGTCATTTGAACCGCTTTGAAATGAGGACAGTAAGCTTTATGCTGATCGGATTTCCATTTGAAACACGGGCTGACATAAATGATTCAATCATGATGAACCGTGAATGCCATGTTACATCGCCTGGCATAAGTTCTTTTTATCCTTTTAAGGGCACCAGATTAAGAAAACTGTCAATTGCTCACAATCTTTTTAATCCTGATATAGAACCAGATGGAGTTCCATTATTTAACAGGGGAACGCCTTTACTCTATAATCCTCGGATAACACAGGATGATTATCAGGGGATAATTAGAACATTTATTCTATACTCGAAACTTCCTGAAGCAATGTTCGGAGAAATAAAGAAAGCGGAGAAATTTGATGACAATGGTAATGAAGCGTTCAGAAACCTACAAGCGTATTACAAGGAAAAGTTCTTACAACCCATTTAGAAATCATAGGTAAATATTATGGATAAGCTGGCAATACTTGGCGGCGATAAACTGGTTGACATACCATTCCCTCATTTTGAATGGCCGCCTGTTCTGAAAAATGAAATTGACGCTGTTGTCAAATATATGGAAAATCCAAAAATCGGAAAGCTGGGTATTCCTGAAATAGTTGAATATTTTGAAGATGAATTTAAACGGTATCATAATACTGAATATGCCTTGGCATTAAATTCAGGAACAAGCGCACTTCATGCGGCATATTATGCGTTAGGGATTGGATCGGATGATGAAGTTATTGTGCCGAATTTTACATTTCCCGCCACTGCCCTGCCCCTTTTTCCGTTAGGTGCAATACCTGTTTTATGTGACTGTCTAAAAGAAAATGCCAATATCGATCCGCTGGAAATTGAGAAAAAAATAAGTTTGAAGACTAAGGCAATAGCTGTGACTCATTTATGGGGGCATCCCTGTGATATGGAAGAAATAATGAATATATCAAAAAAATATAATATCCCTGTTATTGAAGACTGTGCTCATTCGCATGGTGCAAAATACAATGGGAAATTAGTCGGAACATTCGGATCGATCGGCTGCTTCAGCCTTGATAATCAGAAACTGATGGCGAGCGGAGAGGCGGGAATAATGATCACAAATTCCCGGTATTTATTTGAAAAAGCAATAATTTTCAGTGATTTTGGAGGCCGGGTAAAAAATCAGCTCACAATCGACGAATTTAAGCTGTTTGATGAAACTGGATTAGGATTGAAATACAGAATTCATCCTTTAGCGGCTGTTATTGCTAATGAAAAGCTTAAAAATCTTGATAAAATGAATGAGGAAAGAGTTTCAACACTTGACTATTTTTCTAAAAGGCTCAATGAAACTGAAAGCATAAATCCGCCAGTGACAAAAGAAAATTCATCGAGAGGCGGATATTACGGTTATAAAGCAATATATAAAAGCGATAAGTTAAGAGCTATGGGCATTGAAAAGTTTATAAGAATTTTACAGGCGGAAGGAGTTGATGTCCGTAAGACAGTAACGCCGCCATTGCACAGAACAAAGCTGTTTTCCAACAGCAGAAATTATAAAATTTCTGTTAATGGTCAATATTCAGGAAAATCATTCACTTTGAAGCCCGAGGATTTTCCTGTTAGTGAATGGTTTCAGGAAAATCATTTAAGTTTTCCGACCTTTTCATATAGAGAGAATAAAAAAATCATTGATTTATATATTTCAGCAATAAAAAAAGTGGAAGATTATATACTTGCAAATACCCAGATAATTGAAAAAATCTAAATGGCAAGATTACTTATTTTAAATCCGAATACAGATACATTTGGTAGACAGTCAATACCGACAGCTCTTATCAGCGCATTGCTGAAGAAGAACGGACATTCCGTTGAACTTTTTGATACTACATTTATGGATTTGGACTATCTGCTTGACAAAAAACAGACTCATGAAAACCTTATTTTGAAACTTAACTTTTTTAAGAAAGTCGACTATTCAAATTATAATCTGAAAAAAGAAAAAGTTGATTTTGTAAAACTATTTGAAAAAAAAATACAGGAATACAATCCTGATTTTATCGCCTTTTCGTTCTGGAGCAGTCACCTTCATGGAGAAGGCGAATTTCACGCATATTTTCACGGACTGAAAATCATTGAAAATGCTGATTTGAAAAATATTCCTGTAATTGTCGGTGGAACAGTTCCAACCTGGGAGCCGATTATAGTATTGAAAAATCCTAAAATTAATTATGTGGTTATGGGTGAAGGAGAACTTGTATATCTAGACATAGCTAATTCTATTGATGCCGGGAAAGGGTTCAGCGGAATAAAGAATTTATGCATAGATGACGGTAAAGGGGGAATGGAAAAAAATGTATTAAGGGACCTTATTGATCCCCTTGATGATCTTCCTTACGCTGACTTTGACATATATGATGACCGTTGCTTTTACAGGCCTTATCACGGAAAAATGGTGAGATGCATTGATTATGAATTGAGTCGCGGGTGCGTTTATAATTGCACATTTTGCCTCAGCCCGTTTCAACGCGGAATTTATAACAATCCTGGAAATTTCAGGCGGGAGAAAAGTATTGAGAAAATAGTCGGTGAAATAGGTTTTTTGAAAAATCGGTACAAACTTGATATGATCCGCTATCAGGATGAAACATTTCTATCAATGAATGAGAAGAAATTAGAGAAACTATCTCTGGAATACAAGAAGAATGTCAATTTACCATTTATAATTGAAGCTGCTGTAAATACAATAACTGAAAATAAGATAAAAAGTTTAAAAGAAATGGGCTGCATCAGTATCGGTTTGGGTATAGAATCCGGCAGTAAGTTTATACGAGATAAAATTATAAAAAAACCGGGATTCACTAATGAGGAGATAATTGATAAAATCGGAATAATAAAAAAAAATGGGATAAGTATGAATTTATTCAATATAATCGGCTTCCCCGAAGAAACACGGGAAATGATTTTTGAAACGATAGAATTGAATTACAGAGCAAAGGCCCCATACAGTATGGTAAGTTATTTTCAACCGTGGGAAGGAACACGATTAAGGAATTATTCAATTGAAAGCGGTTATCTTGATGAAAAATCAGCGGGACTTGAGAATTCGCAGGACAATCTCACGGGGAACCCCCTGTCAAATTTAAAGATTTCAAAAGAAGAGCTGGGTGAATTGCACAGTAAATTTTCTTACTACATACGGATTAATAAAATATTCTGGCCTTTAATTGATATTGCTGGCAGGAGTAATATATTTTCAAGGTCGATAACGCAATTACTGAAATTATATTTAAATTTAAGAATGAGAGTGATTGACTAGATATGAATAAAAGTAACGATTATCATCAATATGTGTTTAATGATAAAGGTTTTGTCGGGGATTTCGAGAATATGTATAAAAATTGCGAAGATCCTTGGGGACTTGATAAAAATCACGATATACAGATATCATACGAGATTATTGCAAGCCTTATAAAATTTTACAGGGGACTGAGAAACATTCAAAGGCCTCATATTGTTGAAATTGGGAGCGGCAAAGGTTATTTTTGCAATTATATAAATCATTTAGGGGATATTACGGGGATTGATATTTCAGAAACCGCTGTTAAAATATCAGCCGAAAAATATCCGGATTTAAAATTTATAAATGAAAATATAATCAATATAAAAACAGGTTCTGCACATAAATATGATATGGCTGTAATGTTTAAGGGAATGATATGGTATATAATTGATGAAGTGGATGCGGCTTTGGAAAATATTAAGTCCATGCTGAAATGCAATGGAATCGTAATAATTGAAGTGAACTACTATAACAATGATTATTATGGGAAAGAAATAATTTCCTGCGATGAAAATGCTATTGAAATATTCAGCAAATATTTCAAAATACTAAATATAATTAATCATCGCTACCGCAATGAAGACATAAATTTTGAGATGTGTTCATATTTTGTGATGGAAAAAATATCGGATTAAGAAATGTTTGTACTCTTTGAATATCCTAAACAAAACCCTCTTTGTTGAAAATCTGAGCGCCATATACGTCATGGAACCTGTATGCGGCATTGATATTGACGAAGCGGAAGGTTACATGAAGATGAACCAATGTAATGCGAAGCTCGATTAGCAAGATAGTATTCATAATCTGGACGCCGTTTAATCGGAGAGACTATGACAGATTTGGCATCGATTTGCTCAGAAAGAATGGTTTCGATGTAGAAGTATTTGATTTTACGCCTTTCCTGAATCCAGATGGTTTCAGCAAATGCACTGTTTCCGATACCATTGATTTCAGCAATCATTGTATCTTTCATTCAAAAAGAGAAGCGCTGAAGGCGATCAATCAACTGACCACACGATATTTTATCATGTCTCACATTCCTTGGCATTACAATACCTATCCGATTTACCGCGCCATTTCAAGAAAGGACATTCCTTATAGCGCAAACTGGACGCCCAACATGCTTCCTTTACCCTCCCTGGATAAAAGCGCAGCAGATGTATTGTGCAATTTGAAAAGGGTAACAGACAGATTACGCAATTTGAAATTGAGCAATCTTTTAAATTTCTTCTGTAATCAAATGCCCTTGAAATTTCTTGGCGTCCGTTCGGAAGCTTTATTCTGTGCGGGCGGGATAAAATCTATAAGAAATAATCTCACAACTGACACCACGAAGGTTTTATGGATACATGCTTTGGATTATGATCTTTTTTTAAATGAAAGAATGTCGAATGCAAAGTCAATGAACTCCAAATACGCAGTTTTCCTGGATGAATGTGCGCCATTTCATCCTGACTATGTTCATCTCAAGCGAACGCCGTATGTAACCCCTGATGTTTATTTTAATCTTTTGAACAATTTTTTTGATCATCTTGAAAAGAAACATAATATTGAAGTAATCGTTGCCGCACATCCCCGTTCGCAGTACGAAAAATACGCACCTTATTTCGGTGATAGACAAGTGATAAAAGGTCAGACAATTAAATTGGTGCGTGATGCTTTTTTTGTTATCCTGCATGCCTCCACTGCCATAAATTATTCGGTATTATTTGAGAAACCAGCAGTATTTATCACGACAAATGAATTTAAGACTAGTTTTGGAGGACCTTGGATTGACGCAATAGCATCTGAGCTTGATAAAAAGGTTCATAACCTTGATGAGACGATTGAAATTGACATGAATTCTGAACTGCTGGTGGATAGAGAACTGTATAAGACATACAAGAATAATTACATAAAAATGGATGACACGCCTGAGCTGCCGTTCTGGCAAGTCGTTGCAGATGAGCTGAAAACTATGGAGATTTGAAAATGTTAAATGGAAAAACAATTCTTGTCACCGGCGGGACCGGTTCTTTCGGTAAAATGTTTTCAA
Organism: uncultured Syntrophaceae bacterium; assembly: GCA_903893135.1. GTDB lineage: Bacteria > Desulfobacterota > Syntrophia > Syntrophales > UBA2185 > Fen-1135. Next base: position 23,482 of record CAITLA010000210.1, read on the forward strand.
GGATTATTCTTGATGACTATAAGCCAGCGAAATTAATTATTTATAGCCGAGATGAATTGAAGCAATATGAAATGCAACAACAATTTGCATGTTACAAGAATATCCGCTTTTTCATAGGCGATGTCAGAGACAAAGAAAGGATGATGAGGGCGTTCCATGGCGTCGATTATGTGATCCACGCCGCAGCACTAAAGCAGGTGCCTGCAGCAGAATACAATCCCTTTGAGTTTGTAAAAACCAATATTATAGGGGCACAGAATGTTATTAACGTGTCAATAGATCAGTCAGTGCAAAAGGTTATTGCCCTCAGCACAGATAAAGCTGCAAACCCTATCAATCTTTATGGCGCGACGAAGTTATGTTCCGACAAGCTTTTCATTGCGGGAAATTCCTATAGCGGCCCGGCTCCTACTAATTTTAGCGTAGTACGTTATGGTAATGTTATCGGAAGCAGGGGCAGTGTCGTCCCTTATTTCCTTCAACAGAGAGAAAAAGGCGTTTTGCATATTACTGATCCTCGTATGAGCCGTTTCTGGATTACGCTGGAAACAGGGGTGAAATTTGTCATCTCTTGTATGGAGCGAATGGTGGGTGGTGAGCTCTTCGTTCCTAAGATACCGAGTATGAATATCATGGATCTGGCCAGGGCCATTGCTCCGGAATGCAGGACCGAGTTTATTGGAATCCGACCCGGCGAAAAACTGCATGAAATCATGATTTGCAGAGATGACTCAAGAAGCACGTTAGAACTAGAAACACACTATACAATTCTGCCTGACTTTAAATATTTTGAACGATCTTATGGTAATGTAGGGAGACCGATTTCTGAAGATTTCGAATATAACTCCGAGACCAATCCCTGGAAGCTTAGTATCGAAGAAATGAGGAATATCATCAGCACCCTATGATTCCATACGGAAGACAGAGCATCGATGAAGATGATATACGAGCGGTTGAAGAAGTCCTACGTTCTGATTGGTTGACCACTGGCCCGAAAATAGCCGAGTTTGAGGAAGCCTTTGCCGGCTTTGTTGGTGCAAAATATGCTGTGGCTGTCAGCAGTGGGACAGCCGCACTCCATGCAGCCATGTTTGCCTTGAACATTGGTCCCGGCGATGAGGTGATTGTTCCTCCCATGACTTTTGTGGCTACCGCTAATTGCATTGTTTATCAGGGCGGGACACCGGTTTTTGCTGACGTTGAACCCGATACTTTGTTAATAGACCCTGAACAAGTTGAAAATAAAATTACTTCCAAGACAAAGGCAATTATTGCTGTTGATTATACAGGACAACCGTGTGATTACAATGCCCTGTGGAAAATAGCCGATAAATACAACGTGGCGCTTGTTGCCGATGCCTGCCATTCCCTTGGCGGACGCTACAAAGATCGACCCGTTGGCGCGCTTGCCCTTCTCAATGCCTTCAGTTTCCATCCCGTAAAGCACATTACTACAGGTGAGGGGGGAATGATTACCACAGATGATCCAAACCTTGCCGAACGGATGCGCACTTTTCGTAATCATGGTATCACAAGTGATCATCGCCAACGCGAAAATGAGGGATCATGGTTCTATGAAATGGTTGACTTGGGTTATAACTATCGCATCACCGATTTCCAGTGTGCACTTGGCCTCAGCCAATTGGCCAAATTGCCGAAATGGCTGGTCAAAAGACGGGAAATCACTGAAAGCTACGATGCGGCCTTCAGAGAGATGTCAGGGATCGAGCCCCTCCGGGTGAAATCAGATGTCGTTCATGCCCATCATCTCTATGTAGTCCGGCTGGATATGGCGAAGCTGAGGACGGAGCGGCGGACGATTTTTCAGGCTCTGCGGTCCGAAGGGATCGGGGTCAATGTTCATTACATCCCCGTACATCTCCATCCCTTTTACCGGAACCGTTTCGGGATGGCTCCCGGCTTATGTCCCATTTCGGAAACCGCCTATGAAAGAATCATCTCTTTGCCAATTTTCCCGGCCATGACAAACACGGATATAGAAACGGTCATCGATACTATCCATCGGGTTATTTGTCGATTTTTGTCTACAAATGATAAATCGCGTTCATAAGAATCATTCGGCGGCCGTGATAATGATTTTAGGCAATAATCTTGGTCTGCAAGGGTTTTCGCGACCGGCGATGAACCTGATGTTTTCAGAACTCGCCGTAAATAAAAGGTGTATTAATTCTACTCCGAATCAACAATCTGCCGAAAACTGTTCGGGAAGATCTTAACTTTTACATGTTATGCTTGATCCAGTAGTTGTTATTATAGTCCAAGCCAGGATGTCTTCCAGCAGGCTACCCGGAAAAGTCCTGCTGCCTATAGCAGGCAAGCCCATGCTGCAGCATGTCCTATATAGGGTAAGGCAAAGCAGGCGCAAGAACCTTGTGGTCGTAGCAACCACGACGGAAGAAAACGACACGGGTATCGTTGACCTCTGCCGTCTTTTAAAGGTAGATTTTTTCCGCGGTCCCGTGGATGATGTGCTCCATCGTTATGCATCCGCCGCGGACCATTTCGGTGCCGATATCATTGTCCGGGTCACGGCGGATTGTCCGTTGATCGATCCGGGTGTCGTAGATGATACTATCGAGACTTTCACAAGCGGCGACTTTGATTACCTGAGCACAGAATATGGTCATAAAACGTACCCGCACGGGCTTGCCGTAGAAGTTTTTTCCAGAGAAGCCCTGGTCAGAGCTGATAAGGAAGCGGACAAATCTTTTGAACGGGAACATGTAACACCTTATATCCACAACCATCCGGAACGATTTAAACTGGGCGGAATCCATCTTCCCGAAGATTTTTCCTTTATCCGTGTCACTGTTGACGAACCGGAAGATATTTCCGTCGTTGAGGGAGTTTTAGAACTAAATCCCAAAATAGATGTCAAAGGGCTGATCGATTTATGGCAGAAACACCCCGATCTTTTCAGGGCAAACCAGTCAGTCGGAGAACGGTGGCTACGGAACCGGGACAGAATGTTCCGTGAAGGCATAGACGATCTGTAACCGATGGCCACGTTTACACTGTTAGTGCTTCAAGAAGCCTCGACTTTTTTCAGCGACCCGGCCGGTTATCTGCAGGGCGCCGATGAGTTGATTGAAGTGGGTAGCTGTGGATTATCTCCATTGAAACGGGAAGCCGACGAAGCAGGAATTCCATCCATGTACATCAGATCCGACAGAGGCATCTCACGCCGACTGAATCTGGGTATTTCTTTCGCTTCATCGGAATGGATAGCCGTGTGTCTTTCCGATGAGAACCTAAGTCCCGGATGGATTCATCAGGTCAAGGATCTCCTTGAAAAATCCGGGGAATGCGTACATCTTTTCAAGTCGAACCGTGGGCCCTCCCTCCCTTTGGCAGTAATCCGCAGGGAAGCCTTTGCCTACGGCTCCATTGATGAACGTTTCCCGGCGCAACGCCTTGCAGCCCTACACTGGATCCACAGAATTTATGATAGCTCAAAACGGAATATCAGCCGCTGCTCCGGTATCAGCCTGAACTACTGCGACTGGCTTGCGGAAGGGTGGCCCCCTGTCAAATACGCCTGTACAGGATTGATGGAATTGTGGCACGATCTTGAATTTGATGATAAGGTGGCACTACTGGATCAGGTCCTCATTAAACATGAACAATTGACTGACGAGTTTTTCCTGTTGAAGGGCATCTGTGAAGAAAGATCACGCAAAACCGTGGGAAACCCTTACAGATCCAATACTGAATATAGGCCCCGGGAATTTTGGGAAGCTAACACTGCGGATTATATCCGGTGGGAGGTCTTTCAGCCCGACGAAAAAGAGATCAAGATGATCGTCAAACAGACGGCTCCGCTGAGCATCCTTGAACTCGGATGCGGCGCCGGACGGAACACGCGATATTTCGCTCCGGCAAAATATTACGTCGGTATTGATTTATCCTTTAATCTCTTGGAAAGATCTCTTGAACGTCAGCTGGCCAATTCTCTTGGTGTGATTTACGGGGATATTATCATGCTTCCTTTCATTGACAGTTGTTTTTCTCTCGTCTTTGCAGATTCGACCGCCCAGCACATCCCGCCGGACAAAATCGAACAATGCGTAAAGGAAATGACAAGAGTGTCCTCGAATTATATCTGTCTCATTGAATATACGGAAGAGATCGATGAAAGCGGTGACTGGTTTGAACAAATTCACATGTTTTCCCACGACTATGAGGAACTTTTTTCACCCTACTGCGAACTAGTCCTGAGACAGGAAACATCGTTTATAATTCAGAATGCAAAAAAAGAATTATTTTTATTCAAAAAATATGGCAAATGATTTCATCAACGAGGTAACACGAAATGGAAAAAATTGGGCAAGGCATATGTAACGGAAGTTTCGGGGAGATCCTTCAGGGCTTCCTGCCGGGGAATAAGAAATTTCTTGTCAATGTCAAGATTCGCAATGCCTCCTATGTGACTGTCACGGTGACGTCATGTCAGTACTCTAACGAGAAGGAAGCCCAGTACGCCGAATCCTATCGAAACTATTCGAAGTCGTACAAGATCGTCAGGAATATTCTGGCTGACCTGGGAAGGCATGACGACTGCTATCTCGAAGTCCACTCTGATATCCCCATCGGCAAGGGCCTTAGCTCCAGTACAGCCGACATGATTGCAAGTGTAAGAGGCCTATCGGCGGCGGTCTCAATTGCGGTTAAGCCGGATTATGTGGCACGAATGGTTACGGAGATTGAGCCCAACGACGGCCTGCATTATGTGGGCACGTCGGCCTATCATCACACCATGGGAGAACTAATTGCCAATTTCGATTACACGCCACCCCTGCACATCCTGGGGATCGACCTGGGAGGTGAGGTGGATACAGTTCAGTTCAACAAAATCCAGTTGACTTGGACGGAGGAAGAAATGGAACACTACCAAAATCTTCTGAAGGAAATACAGAAAACGTACGGGGGAAGGGATTTAGTCAGAATCTGCCAGATCGCCACAGAAAGCGCCCGTCTTTGGCAGAAGGTAAGATATAAACCCGAGCTGGACCGTGTACTGAATGTAATGGAAGACACAGAGGCACTGGGAGTTTTAAATACTCACAGCGGGACCTACTTGGGTCTCCTCTATCCCGACAGCAGGACGGATCTTGACGAGCTTTTCACATGCGTAAGAAACTGGTTCCCTGACTTTGATGTAAGATGGTTCCAAACTATTACTTGTTCTTCAGGAAAGGAGAATGGCATCTATGGCTGATTATTTTTTGAAATGTGCCGATTGCGGAAATCAACAAAAGGAAGATGCATACTACGTTAGTTGTCCAACCTGCGGAGGATTCATAGAAGTCCTCCTGACAAAGGTTCCCGAACATCCGATTGACACGAGATTTGCCTCGATATTCAAATACCACCCAGTGATGCCCTACGATCCCCTGCAAGAAGATATCGTGACTTTCGAAGACTACGAAGATACGCCCATGTTTATTGCCAAAAGGCTCTCCGAGATGATGGGGATCGAACTACTCATGAAAGATGAGACAATCATGCCCACAGGAACCTGGAAAGATCGTGAAGGCTTCGTCTCTATTCACAGATTGATGATCAGCGGCGTTCGGGACCTTGTCCTCTTCTCCTCAGGCAACACGGGGACATCCCTTGCACGTTCAGCCTCCATCATCAAGGGTCCCCGCCTCCACATAATCGTTCCTAACTCGTCTAAAAAGCGCATGGAAGCAAGCAACACGATGATCGATCCAGATTATGTTAAATTTCATTATTTTGAGGGCAGCAACGACGAGTGCATCGACCATGCAAAAATATTTACCGCGGAGCATGGATATCAGGGCGAAGGGGGATTTACAAATTACGCCAGACGGGAAGGATTGAAATTGTTCGGCCTCGAGTTTATCCTGAACTGGAAGAAGCCGATTGATTGGTATGTGCAGCCGATTGCCGGAGGAATCGGCATCTACAGCTTCTATAAGGCCTACCGTGACTTGGGACTTGAATCGCAATGTCCGAAAATGCTGGGTGTGCAGGCGGAGATATGTGCTCCCATGGTCAACGCATGGAAAGCGGGATCTCCAACGCTGGAGGAGGAACACGTGCCGCAGGCTGTAATCCCCTCCGACTATGTCCGTGTACTTAGAACACGAAAGCCCAAGGAAAGTTATCCCATCCTGAAAAAAATCATGGATAAGGTCAACGGGCGTTTTGAATCGGTAACAGACCGGCAGATTCACGATGCCCTTCGGCTCTTCTATCGGGAAGACTATTTCAAGAAGGCCTATCACAAAGAGGGACGTTTGATGGGTCTCGAACCGGCGACGGCGCTGGCCGGGATCGTCAAAGGTGTTCAGGACGGTTTTATCCGCCCCAGTGAAAAGGTGTTACTCAATGTGAGCGGCGCTGCCAAAATCGGTGATATACGCATGGAGTGGATATCAGATCTGCTATGAACATTCTATTTGTTGCCCATGATATTCGATCTGCCCTTAGTATTATCGAACCTGCCTTATCCATAACTGAGGGCCATCCCCTGTGCTGGTCCGTTACGGAGGACCACAATGTCATCAATGCCTGCTACGATGTTGTGTTTCTTCTAAGTTACAGAAAAATTATCCCTGAAGCCATTCTGGATCGGGTGCAGGGAAAAGTGGTTATCTTCCATTCTTCCGATCTACCAGAAGGGCGTGGATGGGCTCCTATATACACAGCCCTTCATTCGGGGAAGAAAGTTCATACCATTACAATGTGCTATGCGGCACACGAGGTGGATGCAGGCTTGATTTTGGCAAAGGCAAGATCTAAAATTCACATGAACTACACCGCCTCAATGCTGAGAAAAATTGGGCAGGCAATGATATCTTATCTGATCGGCCGATACGCCTTAAGATTCGACGGGGGAAAGCCCCCGGGAACACCACAGAAGGGAAAATCGATCTACATTAAAAGAAGAACCTTTAAAGATGGTGAAATCAATCCTCGAAAAACCTTTAAAAAAATCATCCCACATCTTTTGGCATCTGAGGAAGCACATCCGGCTTTTTTCATACACGAGGATGAAACGTTTTATCTAAATGTCGTTTCAGCCAATCAATGGATAGATAACAGTTTCCTCGTTGAGGAATATTTTGACGGCCGGAAGGGAAAGGTCATCACCATTCAGGATTGGAAGAGAGAAATAGAATGAGTATTTTCGACCGTATTACCAAAGAAACGAAGAGTTTTATCGTTGCCGAAATCGGCTCAAATCACAACGGCAGCTTCGATCTGGCTCTTAGCCTCATAGATTTGGCAAAGAAGGCTGGGGCGAATGCGGTGAAATTCCAGAGCTTCCTGGCCGATCAACTGGTCCGCCCTGCTGATCCCGATTACAAAACCCTGAAGCGCCTTGAAGTGCCGCAGGGCTGGTATCTTCGGCTGCAGGCCGAATCAAAGGCCCGCGGGCTCGTGTTTTTCTCCACGGCAACAAATGATGTCACTCTGGGGTGGATGGAAGAGATTGGTGTGGAATTGTACAAGATCGCGTCCCCCAATTTGACGCATCTACCCTTGATCCGCAAGACGTCTTCCCTCGGAAAGGCCGTGATCATGTCTACTGGCATGGCATCGGTGAAGCAAATCGATGAAGCCGTGCAGGCCTTTACCTCAACAGGCAACAGGCAGCTATGCCTGCTCCATTGTGTGAGCGAATATCCGGCAAGGCCGGAAAGCATCAACCTGCGCTTTATGGAAACCCTGCAAGCGATTTATCCCTATCCCGTCGGTTTTTCCGACCATACGCTGGAGATCGGCACCTCTATCGCCGCAGTAACTCTCGGAGCGCGTGTGATCGAAAAGCATGTGACACTGGATCGAAGCATGGAAGGTCCCGACCATCATTACGCGCTGGAGCCCGAAGAGTTTATCTCCATGTGCCGCAATATCCGCGCTGTGGAAGAGGCCCTGGGGTCGAAGACAAAAACGATCTCTCCATCGGAGGCAAAGAAGTCGGACTCCTACTGGAGAAGCCTTCATGCCGCGGAGGATTTGGCGAAGGGAACAGTCCTTCAGGGAGAACATATCTCTATCGTGAGACCTAATGATGGACTCCATTCACGGCATTTGGAAGATGTCATCGGACTTGCAATACAGAAACCGCTAACGTCCGGTGAACCCATTACCTGGGAGGTATTCAAGAAAAAGCGACATGATTAAACGGCCCGTCAACTATGACTCCATTTCAGGCCTTTCCAAAGATCCCCGGCTGCAGGATATTTTCAATTCTTCCGTACCGCCCGTCGTCGTTTTTCCCGTTTCTCACGCCGTCGGTTTGAGCGTCATACGGACGCTGGAGGGTCATGATATCCCGATCCTGGCCGTGGATTTCAAGGAACAGGCGGCGGGTCTCTATTCCCGCCACGTTGTCCCGGTGCTGATACCACACCTCTATGACAGCGAAGATATATTCACCGAAGGGATGCTCACCATCGGAAGTTTTTTCAAAAAGAAGCCTGTCCTCTTCCTTGTGGATGACGAAGACCTCTTTTTATCATTGAAGCGTGCAGGCGAATTTGAGAAATATTACCGTCTGCCCCTCTCACCCTGGCCCATCGTGGAAACTATCGTGGATAAGGGAAAGTTATACAGGAACCTTCAAGGAAAGGGATACCCCATCCCCACGACATGGTTCTTCTCATCGCTTCTAGAGTTAGACGCTCAGAAGGATAAGATTCTTTATCCGGTAATTATAAAGCCGACATTTTCAACCACCTTCCGGCGAATTTTCGGCGTGAAGGCAAAGCAGTTCGATTCCTACGAGCCGCTGCGGAAATTCGCCGATGAGACCTTGGAGGCAGGCATAGAATGCATTGTGCAAGAATTCATCCCGGGGGGCGGAGATTTGCTTTATACCTTTGCTGCTTACTCCGACGATGATGGAAACACCCTGTCGGCCTTCACGGGACGCAAAGTCCACCAGTACCCGCCGGACTTCGGTACCTGCCGGCTGGGCGTAAGCATCGACCATCCCGAGTTGGAGCAGTTGGGGCGAAGACTGCTGAAAATCCTCCAATACAGGGGGATTTCCCTTACAGAATACAAGAAAGATCCCCAAGGAAATTTCCGGCTCATCGAGATCAATCCCCGGCCGGGGGACTGGCCGGAACGACTGGCCCAGCTTTGCAACGCCAACCTCGTCTTAACGGCATACCGGGACTCGATCGGCAGCCGAGTGATGCCCCACCGGCTTAACCGTTTCGGCGTCAAGTGGGCCAATATTCCCGAGGACTTCTATTACTGCGTGCGGGGCTATCGCTTGCTGGGATACCCTCACGAGCATCGCGGTTTCTTCGGCTGGTTGAAAGATATTCGGGGACTGGAGACAGATGCCTTCTTTTCCTGGACGGATCCCCTGCCGGCGTTTGTCCGGGTTAGGGGCATGTTCCGGGACTTCCGTGAGAGAGAAATGAAAATAAAGAGGAGTGAAAGCAAATGAAGAAAAGGCTATATATATATATCACTTGCCAGACATCCAATCTTATTCGGCCATCTTATCCACATAAAGCATTTTATCGATGCCTATAGACGACTGAGCAAGAAAATTGACCAAAATGTGGATTATCTCGCTCAGCAAGTTGAATTAAGAAAGCAATATACTTCAGCAGCGGATGTGCCAACAGCCTTTTTTTTGAGATGTGCCCTCGAAACTTCATGCAAAACAATCGTTGAGATAGGAACGTATGACGGACAGCGCATTATAACTTTAAAAAGTCTACTACCCGACAGGGAGTGTTATGGTTTAGACGTTCTTAAGACATTTGAAAAGCCTTTTGAGTCTTGTGGTGTAAAATTTGATTTTTTTTCTCCCCGCTTTACTAATAAAACTTACAACAAACCCCTCTTGGTATGTAATGGGACGTTATGCTACTTTGAAGAATCCCAGTTACAGGAATTTTTGAAATCTTTGAATAGCAAAGGCTTTTCATTAGCTTTTGTTGAGCCGACGTCCGCCAATAGAGTGCGGTATTATCACATTGAAGAATTGCAAATAAAGAACAGCATAAAGAGAAGTGGCATCAGTTATTACCATAACTATGATCGCTTGCTTGCCGAATCTGGCTTCAAAATGGTCACCAATATTAGTGATGGGGCTGATCGTTCTTTGAACTTGACAGTTCCGGAATTTTCCTGTCGCTACTTCGCTGTGCCGACGAGTTAAGAATTTGAAGTGGTTGAATTCTAAAAAATACTGATGCACATCCTTTTCATTGTAGAGGCCGGGAAAAATTGCGGGTTGGGGCACCTGATGCGCTGCCGATCACTTCTCCTTGAATTCGCCTCAAGGCAGGTTGCGGCGGATCTCTGGGTTCGTGGAGACCGTTCATCCCTGGGTGAAAGATCATGGCCCGGGGATATGGGCCTCTTTATATCCGGTGACGACGTATCGGTGGAGATGACCTTGAGGGACGTCTCCGGGAAAATGGAAGAAACGTCCTACGACTGGGTCGTACTGGATGGATACGGTTTCCTGGGCGGATACGCCTGTGACACCATCAGACAAAAGGGCGTAAAGCTCCTGACCATAGATGATATCGCCAAATACCCCATCCGAACCGACATCCTCCTGAACCAGAATACAGAAAGACAGGAAATCTACAGCCCGGATAAAGTTCAGGCCCGTATGTTCCTCTTGGGTCCTAAATATGCCTTAATCAATCCGGAGAGCCGTTCCGTCATATGGGACATCAATGAACACAAAACGCTTAAGCGAGTCCTCATCTCTTTTGGAGGGACGGACCGCAAGAGACTTACGCAGACGATTCTTGAATATTTGAGCGATTATAAGCCGTCCCTTGATCTTGACGTCATCATCGGTCCTTATTTTCAGAACGGGTATCCCCGGAAGGATTACCGGGGTCATCACAGACTTCACTTCCATCATAGAGTATCGTCTTTGGCCCCATTCATTCGTCAGTCCGATTTCATGATATCGGCCTCGGGATTCACAGTGTTGGAATCCTGTTGCATCGGCGTTCCGTCTCTGGTGATACAAACGGTGGACAACCAGCGTGAAATCGTGAACACGGTCAAAGAGGCAGGCGCCGCTCTTTGTATCAGCACAGATTCCACTACGCACGGTAAAAACATGGAGCTTGAAAGGGATCATTTTCTTTTCTTGTTTCACGGTGCGGCAGCCCCGGAGATCCGCGAAAAGCTTTCCTCCAGGGCGAAGGATTTGGTTGATGGCAGAGGCGCTTCAAGGGTTGCAGAAATTCTAATATCCCCAATCACATCATAGGAGGAAACAATGAAGAACATCTTGGTCGTTTGTGCGCACCCTGGTGATGAGATACTTGGCTGTGGCGGCACGCTGGCTCTCCACGCCGGGAGAGGTGACAAAGTCCATGTGGCCGTCCTTGGAGACGGATGGACGTCGAGGGTAAAATCCCCCGAAAAAGGTCTGGAAGTCCTTGATTTGGATGTCCTCGAGAAACAGGGACGTGCGGCATTGACGACACTCGGCATCGAGGAAGTTGAATACTTCCGTTTCCCCGATAACAGGTTTGACAGCGTGGCCATGCTGGACCTCGTGAAGGTCGTGGAACGTATCAAGGGTCACTTCATGCCCGATGTGGTCTTTACCAATTCAACGCATGACCTGAACATCGATCAGCAAAAAACCTGCCGGGCCGTCGTGACCGCATTCCGTCCCCAGCCCGGTGAAAAATTTACAGAGCTATATGCCTTTGAAGCTCTTTCCTCCACAGAGTGGAATCAGGCCGATACAACGAAGAATTTTAATCCAAATGTCTTCGTCAACATTGAGGCTACCTTGGGGATGAAACTGGACGCCTTTCGGCACCTAACCTCTGAAGTAAGGCCTTGGCCGCATGCGCGCTCTTTGGATTCCATCGAATATCACGCGAAGAGCCGAGGCGCATCTGTGGGTGTCGGTGCCGCTGAAGCGTTTATGTTGTTGCGTGCTGTGAGGAATATCAAATGAAATCAGCAAAGAGATATCCGAATCGCGTTCTTGTTGTGGTCGCCCATCCGGATGATGAAGTTATCGGTTGCGGAGGTGCCATCGCCCGCCATACTGCCAGGAGAGACTTGGTTAATGTGATCATCATGGGTGAGGGGGTTACGAGCAGAAGCCCCGTATCGGACCCTCTTCAGGGAAAAAATGAACTGCGAAGGCTCTTCCGGGCGACACAAAAGGCAAAAAGCATCCTTGGGGTTCAGTCCCTTTCGATGCACCGGTTACCCGACAACCGGATGGATTCGGTGAATCTTCTGGATATTATAAAAATAATTGAGGAAGATGTCCATCTGTTTCGTCCCGATATTATTTATACCCACCATGCCGGTGATCTGAATATTGACCACCGCCTAACCCACGAGGCAACCATCATAGCCTGCCGCCCCCTCCCGGGGACAACGGTAAAGCGGATGCTTTTCTTTGAGACGGCATCGAGTACAGAATGGCAGCCTCCCGGCGTGGCTCCCGTATTTGTGCCAAACTGGTATACCAATATCACCGATACCATCTCCCTGAAAATGAAGGCCTTAAAGGCCTATGCCATGGAAATGCGGGCTTTCCCTCATCCTCGATCCTTGCAGGCCATAGAGTGCCTCGCCCGCTGGCGAGGTGCATCGGTCGGCGTAAGAGCTGCGGAGGCTTTCATGCTGGGAAGAAATCTGGAACAATAAGCCGGAAAAATAATGACTTCAGATTTTATGCTCTGGTTTTTCATTTTTGGTTGTCTATAATCTCATATATTTTTTACCATATCCCTTACCCAAGATATTTCCGTGCCTTGTCTTAGACGGGATCTTCTTGACTGGTCTGTTTTCCAGTGCTTCGAAATTGAATGTCCTGCAATGTTACACGGCAATCCATATCATTTTGTATCAATTCATCAATCAATCATGCCAGAGAAGGGACTATTATGAACATCCTGCTGATTAACATATGCCTCCGTTTTGACAGCCCAATCAAACATATCCCTGTGGGGTTGGCATGCATTGCCACGGCGTTGGATAAGGCCGGCATGAAGCCGGATATCCTGGATGTTGATCTCTACCGCTACACGGATGAGCAGGTAGAGTCTTTTTTGAAGACCCGCCGATATGACATCGTGGGATTGGGAACGATTGTCTCTGGATATAAATATACCAAGAACCTGTCCGTTCTGGTCAAACGGGCCATGCCGGAAGCCCTGCTGGTTGTTGGGAACACGGTTGCCTCGTCGATTCCCGAACTCTTACTGACCAGGGTGCCGGAGGTTGACGTGGCGGTCATCGGAGAAGGTGATGAAACGGTCGTCGAGATTGTGCGCGCCGTTGCGGACAAGAAGGGTTGGCAGGACATATCGGGTATCGCTTACCGCAACGAGGCGGGTACGGTGGTATTTACACCGCCGAGAAAAGCGATTTCCAAACTCGAAACGCTTCCTTTTCCGGACTATTCTCTCTTCGAGATAGACCAATATCTGGACGTCTCCAATATCACCGTTCCCGAACCGCACCCGATTCCCCTGAAAGAATTGAGGGCGCTGCCCCTGAATACGGCGCGTGGTTGTCCCTTTGATTGCACGTTCTGCTATCATGCGTTTAAAAAAGATTCCTATCGCACTTATCCCTTCGATCTGGTTGTGAAACAGATCAAATACCTTCAGGACACATACGGCATCAACTACATTCATTTCTGGGATGAACTGACCTTTGTATCGATCAAGAAAGTTCGAGAGCTCTGTGATGCAATAGAGAGGGAGAACGTCCGGTTTTACTGGGCCATGGGACCACGGGGCGACCTGATCAAGAAGAAACATCTGGATCTACTCAAACGGTGTAAAGACTTGGGAGCCATATCTATCGGAGGTGCGCTGGAATCGTCAGCCCCGGAGATCCTGAAGGCGATGAACAAGCGCATGCATTTGGAGGACTTCATCGAACAGATGGAAACAGCAAGGGCGGCGGGATTGACAGTCCGCACTTCCCTAGTCTTCGGATATCCTCAGGAAACGGCGGAGACCATCAAAAACACGCTTGATGTATGCCGGCGGCTGGGGATTTATCCTACGTCGGGTTTCGTACTCCCTCTTCCCAGCACCCCTATCTATGATTTTGCCCGTGCGCGGGGATTGATCGGCAATGAAGAGAAATATCTTCTCCGCATCGGTGACCGGCAGGATCTGCATGTGAATCTCACACAGATGTCCGATGAGGAACTCCTCGATAAGGTAAAAAACGAGCTCATTGCACTGAAAAATGATCTTAGGGTAGCCCTGTCGGACGACCAGGTGATAAAAACGGGGATCTATAGGAAGGCGGGAAACACATAATCCCTGCTTAACGCATTCAAATGAAAATCAAGATCAAAAATAAAGCCATAATTATCGGTAATCTGACAAGATTTTCACTCATAATTTGTAGACTGATAAAGTGGATCAGCGGTCGCGATGTTTATTATGTTTCAGTGAGTGGCACTTTAATTAAGAACCTTGACGCTCTTATCAGATACGAAGCGATAGGCATTAGGTGGGTCAGCAAGGAATACCTCGCCTTTTCCGACTACAGACGGGGTTCCTTCATTGCATGGGAGTTGGCGGATGCCATTTTCGAGCAGATTGGTATGTCGAGGTCAGTCAGCATTGTGAATCGATGTTTATCGGAGGATAGGCTGCTGGGAAACAAGATGGCCGTCTTCTGGAAGCAAATGATTTATGTAGACTTAGATTTATTAGCGAAACAATATGCTGCGGCAGAGTTTCTGTTGAGACATGGAAAATATTCTAAAGTCTTGATAGTCACATTTAATGGAATGGCTCAGCTCGCTCGGAAGGGTTTAAGGGCGAGGGAAAATGTGAATTTGATGATCTTATGCTCCTTGTCTTGGATTGGTTTTTTATATGTAGCTATAGCAAAGTCATTCCTCAACCTGTTGCGGATTTTCCTATTCAAGACAGGAAATAAGTCGAGTGGAGCTTCAGGGGGGGGAGCTCATGAACTCTCTGACTCAGCTAAAAATATTGAAAGCTACGAAGTGGCTTTTTTCCCCCATCAGGGAATTTTTTATGGGGGTCTATTTATTAAAGATTCATACTATAGCGAAGATCACGCCTCACCTCTACACAAATCTCAGATTCTTCACATTTCGCATAGAGAACAGAACAGTCAATACATGGTTGAGAGTTATCGGTATTATCGAGAGCATGGTATTCCGCATACAGACACTGAAGAGTTAATGCTGTTTGCGGGGGGCGCCTACAGGGACCTACTAAAACTTATTAACGAATGGGGTTTCCATATATTTCTTGATTGGGCAAAGTTCGGCATCTCCTTTATGTTTTTTATGGTAATGAATTTTGTAAAGGTGAGAGCTTATTCACATATTATGTCAAAGTTTAAAATGTTGAAGCTGGTGCTGGTTGGTTACGATTTTCTCTTTCCTATTGAATTATCTTTGGCATTGTCTTTGTCGGGGGTGAAGGTGTGTGCTCATCAAGAGCGGTTTATCCAGGCTTTTTATCCTGAAACCTCCTATATATTTGATTATTATTTTGTCGCTGGAGAAATTATCAACAAGAGGGGACTCAAGCATAGTGCGATCGATCATTGTATACCCATAGGTCTGGTGCGTGTAGACAATCTCTATGAATATGAAAGTAATCCCCTTCCGGATGGGAAATATGACGTAATAAAAGATAAGAGATTGCTTGTTTTGGCTCTTGATTATCATCTGCCCGCAGATGACTTTGAGGATATTTCCCGTTCGGTTGGCAAGGTCGAGCACACTCGCCAGTTCTATTTAAATCTCATCGAGCTTGCCAAAGAGTTTCCCACGGTCCATATCACAATCAAGGGTAAAGACACGAATTCTTACAGAAGTGCTTATATAGAAGACATCGTCAAGGAAATAGAGATATCTGATAACATAGAAATTGAATTTAATCTTGAAAAATACAATCCCTATTATCTGGCTGAAAAGGCGGACCTAACTATTGCCTGTCATACTTCTCTGGCCGACGAACTCCTCGCGGCAGGACGAAAGGTTATTCTGTTCGAGATAACTGATCACCTGGAAACACTATTCAATTACGATGGTTTACCGGTTGTTGTTCATGACTATGCAGAACTTAAATACCATGTTAGCCAAGTGTTGAAAGGGAGTTACTTGGATGATCGTGCAATCCAAAGACTGCAGAAAGATTTTTATAGCGATTGTTATCATGGCAATGTCTGTAAATCGATCCGTTCCATTCTAGAGCAGTTAATCGCCGATAATCATTCCAACGCCTCTGAGAAATGAATACCTTAAAAAAAGATCTGAAGATCATTGTCTGGCGGATAAGACGATTCGAATCCTTCAAGTGGAGTTTTTCAATGACGCTGACATACCATGGACAGGTTCATCACAATATGATCAATATCTTTGAACAAATCGTCAGATACTAAGGCTGGATCACCCCAAACCACATGTCTTCTTTGAACAACGACATAAAAATTATCCGATGGTTCCTGAGGCCTTACAGGGCGGAAGTATTTTTAATCTTCCTTCTGCTGCTTGTCTGTTCCGTTTTGGAGACCCTTTGCATCGGAGCCTTCTATCCATTGCTCAACAACATCCTCGCCGGAAGCACCCCCGTGGTCCGGCCAGGTGGGAAGGCTTTGGAAATCCTCGACTTAATGGTCAAACAGATTCCTATTAGTGAACCCATCATTGCCGCAAGCCTATTTCTCTTGGTTCTGGTCGTTGTGACCAATATCTTCAATTAACTGATCGAGATATTGGCGAAATGACTACGCAAGTACTCGATCGATTAATGGAC
>CAITLA010000211.1 GCA_903893135.1 uncultured Syntrophaceae bacterium
GCCGCCCAGGCATCGTTCAAGGAGGCAGCGCAGAGAGCATTTTGGGGAGCTGATCCAGATGGACGGGAGTTTTCACCACTGGTTCGGCGAAGAAGAAAATTGTCTTATGGTCATGGTGGATGACGCTACGGGTAGGACAATGGCATTCATGTCAGATGAAGAAACCACAGTAGCGGCCATGAGGCTGTTATGGTCATGGATAGAAAGATACGGTGTGCCTGTGGCATTATATACGGACAGGAGGAATGTCTATATAACGGACAGGGAACCAACCCCTGAAGAAGAGCTGTCAGGCAAACAGCCCTTAACCGCATTTGGCTCAGCATGCAAGAAACTTGGTATAAGCATCATTCCTGCCTATTCTCCCCAGGCCAAAGGCCGTGTGGAGAGGAAGAACGGGGTATTTCAGGACAGGTTAGTCAAAGAGCTCAGACTGCTAGGGATAAAGACCATAGAAGAAACAAACCAGATGCTTGATTCTTATACTGACAAGCTCAATAAGAAGTTTGCAATAGAACCGTCAAGCCTGGTTGATTATCACACATTATCTGAAGGGATCAGACTTGAAGATGTGTTTAGCTTTGAAGACACCAGGACAATAAACAATGACTGGACAATAAGATACGAAAGTAGGCTGTACCAGTTAAAAGCTCAAAGCAACCTTCCTCCGGCAAGGAACAGGGTAACAGTCCGCAAGCGTCTTGATGGTTCAATGCAGATTCTTTACAGGGACAGGCCTCTTGATTACAAAGAGATTTCATCAAGGCGGAACTTGTCAATGAGGATGGGACACATTGGCCACGAGTTTAAAGTAGCAATGGGTCAATAATTTCGGCCGATGGCTTATTGATCCAAGCTGCATTTGGCAAAGCCTGTGGTTTTGGTATTTTGCCCTTGAATCTTTCAGGATGCCTGGAAAAAGCATCTTCTAAAACAGCCTGCCGGTTTTTGATGATGCCTTCAGTTCTTTCGTAATGGACATCTTCAGGGGTGAGGAAACCGATCCCGGAATGATAATGCTCCGTATTGTACCACTTGATGAAACTCTGGCAGAACAGTCTCGCATCTTGAATGCAGCCGAACCTCTCCGGAAACTCAGGCCTGTATTTCAGGGTCTTGAAATGAGACTCGGAATAAGGGTTGTCATTGCGGACATAAGGCCTGGAAAGACTTTTGGTTATCCCAAGGTCGGCAAGAAGAAAGGCGACATTCTTTGAGGTCATGCTGGGACCGCGGTCGGAGTGGATTATCAACTGGCTTGATTCTATCTCCTGCTTTTCACAGGATTGTTCTATCAGTTTCTTTGCCAGAACGCTTTGTTCTCTCGGGGCTATCATCCAGCCCACGACATACCGGCTGAAGATATCGAGGATCATATAGAGGTAGAAATAGGTCCACTTCACAGGCCCTTTGATTTTTGTGATGTCCCATGACCAGACCTGATTGGGCTTTTCAGCAAGCAGTTCGGGTTTTGCATAAACCGGATGCCTGAGCTGGTCCCTTCTTTCCCTGACCTCGTTATTTGTCTCCAGGATGCGGTACATGGTCCTTGCCGAACAAAGGTACTCCCCTTCGTCGAGAAGCGCTGCATAGACCTCCTGAGGGGCTTTATCGACGAATCTCCCGTCATGAAGGACATCAAGAACATTTTGCCTTTCAATCCCTGAAAGAGCCAGCGGCGGAGACGCTCGGAAATTATTGCCAGACGGATACCCTGCCTTCCACCTGTAAAAGCCCGACCTTGAAACGACAAGGCAACTGCAGGCCGGCCTGACGCCGACATGCAGTGAAAGGGATTCCGTCGTCATCATGAGAGCATCTCTTCTTCCCGGTCGAGCCGGAGTATCTCCGCAATTTTTTTTTGAGCTTCGATTATCAGCTCCGTCTTTCTTAACTTCGACTTTAGCTTCTGAATCTCTTTTTCCTGTTCAATGATACGTCTGGCTGACGGATCGGGCTTCTTGGGCACAGGCCCTCTTTTCTTTGAAGACAAACCCTCCAGTACGCCGCGTTCAGCCTGGCTTCGCCATGTCATCAAAGTTGAATGATACAGACCCTCCCTGCGAAGTAAGGCGCTTATCTGTTTGCTCTCCCTGCAGGCTTCAGATTCCCTGAGAATGAACCGCTTGTATTCCGCAGTAAATTTACGCCTCGCTGCTTTTTGTGGCACTTCAACATCAGGAACTAGATTTATAACACCACGGCTGACAATCGAAGAAGAGGAGGGGATTCCAGTCGCCCTACGGGCTCCTTCCATCCCCTCCTCTTCAAATCCAACCCCAAAATCCTTCTTCTCTCCATTCCTCATTTATCCTCAACTTCTCCTTCCCGCCCTACTCTAAACTATTAAGGGGAAAGTGTCTCATTCTCATTGGCACGGAGGGAAATCCAAAACCTTGAACCCATTCTTAACAAGGTTGCAGGTCAGTCCTTCCACAATACCAGCAAGTTTACCTTTGAAAAACTTAAGGGTGACCCCAATAACATTGCTGCCAATCTAACGCAGTACATTAAGAGCTTTTCAAGCAGAGCCAGAGAAATCATAGATCACTTCGGATTTGAAGAGCATATTGCCAAACTTGATAAAGCAGATCGATTGTTTCTTGTAGTCTCCAAATTCTGTGACATAGACCTTCACCCTGACATAGTATCAAACATAGAGATGGGCTACATCTTTGAAGAGCTTATCAGACGATTCAATGAAGCAAGCAATGAAGAGGCAGGAGATCACTTTACCCCAC
>CAITLA010000212.1 GCA_903893135.1 uncultured Syntrophaceae bacterium
CGTCCCAGGAAGAGATGGGTACGAACAACCGACAGCAATCACGGGTTCCGGATCTATCCGAACCTTGTAAGAGATATCAAAATAAGCGCCATAAATCAGGTCTGGGTGGCCGATATCACCTACATCCACATCCTGGTATGCTTTGTTTATCTGGCGGTCATTCTGGACGTCTATTCGAGAAAGGCTATCGGTTATGCCCTGTCCAGGAGAGTTGATACCAACCTGACCCTGGATGCGTTGCGCATGGCCATACACAGCAGACAACCAAAACCCGGTTGTATCCATCATTCAGATCAAGGCGTTCAGTATGCCTCTGCTGATTATGTAAAAGAGCTTGAGTTCTATGGTTTTCAGATCAGCATGAGCCGCAAGGGAAATCCCTATGACAATGCTTATGCCGAGAGTTTTATCAAGACCCTGAAGTCAGAGGAGGTTCATCTCTGGGAATACCGGACCATGGAAGATGTTCAAAAAAGGATTCCCTATTTCATTGAGGATGTGTATAACCAGAAACGCTTGCATTCCTCTTTAGGTTATCGGCCTCCTTGTGAGTTTGAAAAGATGTTAACACTAACCCATAACCCCTGTCAGGATACTCTAATTGTGTTACCCTGATCTGTGCAATGCAAGGGGTTCACTCCAGAATAAGGAAAACATATGCGTTAGCAGGAAAATCATTTGAATAAACAACACGTGTTGCACCTTTGCCTTCGGGTGTGTTTTCCAATAAATTTCCTAGTGCATCTGCTAATTGGCGTCGACGAATTCTCGGCTCCGAAGCCATAATCCTTAATCCTTGCTCTAACATTGATATGTCCTGGTATCTACTACCCGATTCATCATAGATCCCGCCATACTTTGCGAAGCGTTCTATTAAACTATCCCATACATAACTTATACGATCTGCTTCTTTCTTGCGTATGTATTGAGGATTATGAACCATGCTTTCCCAGAAACCCTCATCAAAGGAGATGAAGTCTGCGTTACTCTTACCAGGAAGCACAAAGTCATGTTCTCCATCTTGGTTTAATTTTGTAAGATAGATTGATAATAATTGTTCTTCCCCGGCAGCAACTATCATTGGCTTATTTTTTGACAAAAATATTTCTCTTTTAACGAGATAGGAAATAAAATCTGACACTGTATCTAACTCTCTAAGGACGGCATTAAGAGTAAAATCATCAAAGACATGCACGAAGCCTTTTGAAGGATTAACATGGCCGATGTGAAAGGGATGGTCATAATGCTCTTCACCTGCAATAGCTGAATTCACCATAAGGCTACCTAAACTATTTCCGCCAAAAAAATTCTTGCAGGCTTCATATACTCCTAATGCAACTGCTATGCGAAAAACTCGAATCTTATCGCGATCTGGAATGCATATTGGAAGCCGTGTTGTACATTGTGGATCAACATATATTCTTTCTTTATAATTGCGAAGCCAATTTTCCGCACCGAAAAGTTGATTAGCTGATTTTCGAACTGCTTTCTTGTACCATCGCTTCCATGCTATTATAGTATCTATAGTCTGATTGAATTTAATATATTTATCAGAAAAGATAATTACATCATTGCCGAACACAACTAAAAGATCGCACAGTTCATTTCCAAAGCCTTTTCCTCTTCTCCTTCCCTCATCTGTATGTAAATTTGAATAACTCCACAAGCTCAAGAATGAGTGACGGCAAAGATCGTTAAGATACCGTTCTGTTGGTGTAGTGCCTTGAGATTTAATGTTATTCAGAGTTTATCCTCTATGATTATTATGTGCCTAACTACTGAGTATATGGTTTCCGGATAACACAATGATGCTGATCTTTGATAAGTGTTTAACTATTTTCGTTAAACTTCTCTTTGATTTTTGAGGATTACGATTTGAACTCTATACATTCCTATGGGCTATGTCAAATGTGGACTCCAGGAAGTACGCATCAACCGGATGAACCTTTTTTTGTCCCCGGACAAGGAGCATTTACTTCATCCAGCCACTGTTCTCGCGTTTCCACAAGAATTGTCTTTCATTGCCCCTACTGACTCTGGTATATTTAATTTATGAGACCTGTCTTTTTCCAGGCGACTTAATCTTTCAAGAAGATGATTGAAACAGACTAAATCCGCACCTGGGGCAATATCACATACAATCACAGGGGGAACGATCACATGGTCAAATTATATCTGTTGAGTATTACCCGGAGAAAAATGGAACAATATCCGGGAGCGACGAGATGACAGTATCCAATAGATGTCCGGTCCCGACACTTGCCGCAGGAGCTCTGGTTGACGGATTCCGTGTCCTCCGCGTTCTACAGATCCCGGAAATACGGATAACAGCATATGAAATAGAGCACACAAAGACAGGTGCGAAAGTCCTTCACCTTCACTGCGATGACCGCGAGAATCTCTATAGCATAGGGTTTCGCACACCACCGGAGAATTCCACGGGCGTGCCTCACATTCTTGAACACTCGGTGCTTGCCGGTTCGGAGCGATATCCGCTGAGGGATGTCTTCAACGAACTGCACAGGGGAACGCTGCAGACTTTCATCAACGCCTTTACCTACCCAGATAAGACCATCTATCCCGTAGCGAGCCAGGTGAGGGCCGATTTCTTCAATCTTGCCCGCGTATATACGGATCTGGTGCTAAGACCCCGTCTGTTGAAGGAGACGTTCTGTCAGGAAGGGCACCACCTCGAATTTTCCAATCCGGAAGATGCAACAAGCGAACTGATCATCTCGGGAATAGTCTTCAATGAAATGAAGGGCGCTTATTCCTCTCCTGAGGCCCTGACGTATAAGGCCATCCAGCAGCATCTCTATCCCGACACACCCTATTCCTTCGATTCGGGGGGAGACCCCGATGACATCCCGCTTCTTACATATGAGCAGTTCAAGGCATTTCATCGTGCCTATTACTCGCCGACAAACGCGCGCTTCTTCCTCTACGGCGACATACCACCGGCAGACCACCTGGCATTTCTGGCAGAGATGCTTGCAGGGTTCGATCGTGTGGAGGTAGACTCGACTATCAAGAGTCAATCAAGGTGGCAAGAGCCATCGTCCATACACGGTGCCTATCCTATCGCTAAAGAAGATGACCCAGGAAGGAAAACAGCCGTCAACATCGCATGGATGATGGCGGAAAACGTCGAGTACGAAACGGCGCTTCTCCTTCAGATAATATCGGGTATGCTGGTTGGAAGCGCTGCTGGACCTCTCCGCAAGGCCCTCATCGATTCAGGGCTCGGTGAAGACCTGTCTCCTCTCACAGGGGTAGAGCCTGATCTCAAGCAGATAGCATTTATCGTAGGGCTGCGGGGTACAGATCCGGATAAGACGCAGCGCATCGAGGCATTGATCATCGACACGCTAAAGAACATTGCAAAATCGGGCTTTGATCGGGCCCTCATCGAAGGGACTCTTCACCAGGTTGAATTCAACGGCAAGGAGATTGTCCGTAGCGCGCATCCGTACGGGATCATACTCATGGGAAGGGCCTACCACACCTGGCTGTATGATGGTGATCCCCTGGAAGGCTTGAATTTCCCCCGCGCCATCGAAAACATTCGCAGGAAATGGGAAGCGAACCCGGAGCTTTTTCAGGAGATCATCCGGAAATGGTTTCTTGACAATCCTCACCGATTGCTCTCCGTCATGGAACCAAGCAAGACCTACCAGGCGGAGCAGGATGAGGCGTTCAAAAAAAAGATGGCTCTGCTTAAGGCATCACTTTCCGGCGACGAACTGGAGAGTATCCGCAGGGATGCCCACGCCTTGAAAAAATTCCAGGCTGAGCCGGATGCTCCTGCGGCGGCGGCGCTGCCGAGACTCAGCATCAGCGATATATCGCGTTCGATAGAAACGATTCCCACGACAAAGGCGGCAATTGAAAATGTCCCGGTCATGATGCATGACATCTTTGCCAATGGCATTGCCTACCTCAACCTGGCGTTTGATGTATCCGACGTGCCGGAAGACCTTCAGCCCTACCTCCCCCTCCTGGCAAAGTTGATTGCCAACATGGGGGCAGCAGGCCTCGACTACGAAGAAATGGCAAAACGCATTGTATTGAAGACGGGGGGAATCGGTTATCACTTGTCCGCAGGCATGACCGTGGACGGTAAGAAAAACTGGCAAAAGCTGATCTTTCGGGTCAAGGCCCTCCAGAGGAATATCGCAGACGCAGTCGGAATAATCTCCGATATTCTCATAGCAGGAGATATGTCGAATGAAACCCGGATGCGTGACCTGATTGCGGAAAGGAAAAATGACCTCCATGCTTCCGTTATACCTTCGGGACATGCTTTTGCACGGAGATCTGCGGGTCAGGCTTTATCCATAGCGGCATACAGGGACGAACAGTGGCACGGCAGGACACAGCTCAAGTTCGTTAACATCATAGCTGATAAATTCAACGAAAGGAAAAGGGAAGTTCTGGACAAGCTGACTATTCTGCAACATATAGTGTTCAGAAAAGACAGGCTATCCATTAATATGACAGCGGATGCAGAAGGGCTTTCTCTTCTGAAAGAGAGTGTGGCTGATTTCGTCAGGCGTTTATCCTCCGATGGAGGCATTGGAAACCCCAGCATCCCGGCTTCCTCCGGCGTCAATACGGGCATCGCCATTCCCGCTCAGGTCTCGTATGTGGCAAAGGTTCTTCAGGCGCCTGCATACGCCGATCCCCTTTCCGCCCCCATGTTTGTTTTGGCCCGGCAATTGTCGAGCGGGTATCTGTACAAGCATATCAGGGTTCAGGGGGGGGCCTATGGAGGCATGTCGCAATATGATCCGATGAGTGGCACCTTCGCCTTGCTCTCATACAGGGACCCCAACATAATCAACACCCTGAATGTTTACCGCAAGGCAGAGGAATTCATCACGCAGAACAAGATTTCCAGAGAGGAACTTGAGAAGACCATTATCGGAACTATAGGTTCCCTCGATAAACCCTTGGATCCTTCGAGCCGGGGGTACATCGCAATGATTCGTGACTTCACAGGTCTCACAGATGAAGACCGCCTGAAATTCAGACACATGATCCTTGACATGACACCGGAAATGCTGCTGGAAGCTGCTTCCCGTTATTTCGCAAAAGCAGCGGATACAGCGGTCATTGCCGTATATTCTTCACACGAAAACCTTCAAAGGGCCAATGAGACCCTGGAGCCGAAGCTTGAAATAGAGCCGCTGGTTTGATCTTCCCTGGAATGTCAGGGCGGCGCCATACAACAAAAGCTGGATAGGAGCTTTAGCAAGCACGACAGCAGCGCTCGCAAGTAAATTTAACAGCGATGAAAAGGAAACGTGACTTCCTTAGAGATCTGAGCAGTATCACTCACAGGCCATGCACGTATTTCCCGGAAATCACGGCCCCTGTGGAAGAGGCCTTTTTATGGAATGCAAATCTTTCTCCCCGGCAGACCGATGAATTTCTTGCGCGGGGCTGGCGTCATGTCTCGTCATATTTCTACCGCAACAGCTGCGGCAATTGCCGGCGCTGTCTTCCCATCCGCGTGCCTGTCGGTATGTTCGAACCTTCAAAGAGCCAGCGTCGCGTTCTCAGAAAAAACGCAGAGACTGAATTCAAGATGTTTGAG
>CAITLA010000213.1 GCA_903893135.1 uncultured Syntrophaceae bacterium
GGCATAAATGATGCGTGGGTTGATTTCTTGGATATATTCCCAGCTGAATCCGAGTTTTCTCATCGTGGTGGGTCTGTAGTTTTCTATGAGAACGTCGGATACCTCAATCAATTGCCTGAGTATCTTTTTTCCTGCTTCCTTTCTCAAATCGATAACCATGCTTTTCTTGTTGCGATTAAGACTGATGAAATAACCGCTGCGGTTCTTGCCGGCATCGCCGACAAAAGGACCGAATTCTCTCGCATCATCACCTCGCGGCGGTTCCACATGAATGACCTCAGCCCCAAGATCCGCCAGGAACATGGTCGTTATCGGCGCTGCCAGGACATGGCTCAGATCAACAACCCTGATACCTTCTAATGCACGGCTCATCTTCTTAACTCCCCAAAAGATTCGTTTCATCAACAGACAGGCTGTCTATTGCTTCAATCACTACAATATGAACACGGAAATAACAGCGCCTGCAAGCACTATGTAGAGGATGTCCACCTTGCGGATTAAAGCGGCCAATGCCGCCAGTCCCAAGAGAATCCTCGCAATATCCCATGGAACAGTTGTCGCAAACTTAAAGCAGACATATAAAAGGAGTCCAACGAAGGAGGTAAAAACCCCGTCTATGGCCCTCAGAAAATATACGGAATTCTTCAACCGATCAAAAAATGGTGCGACAATAACGAGCATGAAGAAGGAAGGCGTAAATATCGCGATGGTCGCAACAACAGCGCCTGAAAGTCCATATACCAGATATCCTACAAACGTTGCCGTGATCACGATGGGACCGGGTGTCACCTGACCCAGGGCTATTCCATCCATAAATGTCTTGCTGTCCAGCCAGCCTCTGCCCATAACTATCTCGTGAAGCATGAGCGGGAGAGATGCAAAACCTCCGCCGAAGGCGAAAAGGTCTATTTTGAGCATGACGGCTGCCAGATTAAAGAGTATAGGGCTTATGAAATATAGCCCGGCAAAGCAGATAAAAAAAGTGACTAAAAGACCGGCGATTTGCCTAGCATTCCACTGTGTTTCTTTTTTCTCGTGAGAGACAGACGTGCTTGAGGCGGATGCTCTTAAAAAGACCATACCGAGGATGCCAGCCCCGATAATAACCATAAAAGGGCTTACACCGAACCAGAATGAAATGGCAGCTAAAAGAGCAATGAGAATTTTCTTGTAGTTGTTTGCGATGTTCCTACCAAAGGAATAGGTTGCATTGAAGATAATCGCAACCACAATCACCTGAAGGCCATTAAACAAAGAGATGAACTTGGGAAGGCCGTTAAATTGTGTATATAAAACCGAGAGAATCAACATGAAAATAAAGGCGGGCAATCCAAAGCCCAGATAGGCGGCAAACGCCCCGGAGACTCCCCGAACCCTGAGACCTACATATGCGGCCGTCTGCATGGCCGTGGCCCCTGGTATTGATTGGCAGAGAGCCACACCGTTCTTGAAATCCGTCTCATCCAGCCATTGATGGCGGCGGGTGGAGAGTTCTCTGATGTGCGCTACCATCGCCGGGCCGCCAAAGGCCGTCAGACCAAGTCTGAAAAAGGATAAGAAGAGGTTCTTAGTTGTGGGTTTATTATTCAAGAGACACCTGCTTTTCGTCTGTACGCTGCTCTTAGCAGGAATAGTTCAAAAGAATATTAATTTCAATTTGAAAAATCCTGTATATTTATTATCCAACTGGATACCGTAAATGGATACTTCCTATCCAGATGCACCGAGATCATGAAGATGGAAAATAACATGCAAACTGCAATCATCAAGAGTTACAATGCATTATGGAGAGCAATTCATTATGGCACAATACTTGTAACGTTGTATAGAGATTTAGTGTCGGTTTGAACATTAGTTCTAATACATGACGCACCATTGCGAGCATCATTCGGAGGTAAATTAAATGCTTTGGAAAAAACTAAGAGATAAGGCAACCAAGTTTACGGCCTTTGCCGGCATTATGCTGTTTATCATTGTTGCTTTTGAAATCATGATCATGATAAGTCCCTTTGCTTTTTTCTTCTACTCTGTCTTCAATCCGGTATTTGACTGGCTCGGCCGGTTTCCCGCAACAAGATGGCTTACTGCCTTCTTCCTGCCTCATATGATATTACCGCCAACCCTTTTCCTCAGGACCATTCGCATCGCAGGTTCCGCTTTTTTTATAATTGGCGCCGCCGCATTCATAGCTTGTGCCTTACA
>CAITLA010000214.1 GCA_903893135.1 uncultured Syntrophaceae bacterium
ACGAATGAAGACATTCAACAGAAAAGTGGCGCTTTCGCATAAAGATGTGTGGAAATGATCCATGCCTTTTACATTGCACTATCATCCCGCTGTTCGCGTTGAGGATTTGCCCCTTATCGATCGAAGAACAAAAGACAGGATCCGTAAAGCCATAGAAGAACGGTTGCAGACCGCACCTCATGACTATGGAAAGCCTTTGCGAAAGTCACTGAAAGGCTACTGGAAGCTCCGCGTCGGTGATTATCGGGTCGTGTTCAAGGTGGTCGAGTCCGAGATATGGATTCTTGGCATTAGGCATCGGAAATCGGTTTATATGGATATTGGTGCGAGGATGTAAGGGCTTTAGTAGTTTCGTCACATTTATAAGTCGGCTGCGCTTATTATCCAAGCATTGGGGGTATTCTTCTTTTCCTAAGAAATCTTTCGCAATAACTATCAATGTCTTTCTCTCGTGAGATCATAAACTTTAAAAAACTTATGCCTTTATACTTTCGCCTGTATCGGCAGATTATATCAGGATGCCTGGTTGAAGCGAAAGGATGTCTGAGATCATCCTCCCGATACGGAAAACATAAAAGATATTTTCACGATCTGTGATCCTCGCCAAAGCCCCTCTGCTATCTGATAGAGGGGCTTAATTTTTTTGGTTCATCCGGTTCATGCGTACTTCTCTCTCGTTCACCTACGAGTCCCCAGTAAGGATGAAAATGGGCAATGGAGGGAAAAGTTGATTTTGTACTGAAGTCGATTAGTGCTAACACCTACAAAGTGTGAACATCAACACGTTATACTAATTATTTCCTACGATTCTTTTTACGGCTTTCCTTTTGGATGTTTTTTCGATTGCTCTTTTTCATAATACCTTTCTTTGCTGGTCTTATAATTGCTTTTCTTGATGACGGAACATCCGGATACTCGCTTGTTCGCCCTTCTCGCATAGTCACATTTTGATCTAGGAGAAGAGAGGCCTCATCTCGAATCTCTTCTGCTTCTTCTTGCATTTCATGTGTCCAATTACTGACGTCTAACACGACCATATCCTCTGACGCACCATGAGGACCTGTATACTCACTTGCTATGCCAATTATATAACTTGCGTTGGAACATCGAAGTTTTGCAACTTTACAATATGCTAGCAGTAATGTTCTTCGCTGTTCTCTATATTCATCGTACGTCTCATCTTGTTTTTGAGGAAGAATGGAGTGAACCCCACCGATTGCACAAAATATGATAGAGTATTAGACAGGATCATCACCCCATAGGGGGAGAAAGGATCATGTCATGAAGTATAGAAGGTTCACTCAGGATTTTAAAAGATCACTTGTAGAGCAACTGCTCAGTGAAACAGTTGGGCCTGCGGAACTGTGCAGGCGTTATAATCTTTCCTCCGGCCAGTTGTATACCTGGAAGAGGCAATATGCGGATGGCAAGTTGACTGCCGAACCTTCCAGGGAAGCGGAACTGGCAGCGAGGGTTCGAGAACTTGAATGTTTGCTTGGCAAGGTGACCATGGAGAATGAGTTTTTAAAAAAAGCGGTCAGGAGCAACCTCAAACAAACCGAGAAAAGAGAGAGTTCATTGCCCAGAATCGCCCCCTTGTCCAAAGCATTCAAAGGGGGTGCGAGCTGATGAATCTGC
>CAITLA010000215.1 GCA_903893135.1 uncultured Syntrophaceae bacterium
AAAAAATTTTCCAGGAACAACGGATTAAGAGAGAAAAGGGGAAAGATAACCCCTATGAAATTGTTATTACCCACAAAGATGGCAATAAGATTCAAGTCTTAGTTTCACCAAAGCCGGTATATGACAAGGAAGGTCAGTATGTAGGTAGCATCGCCATCTTTACTGACATCACCGATCGCAAGAAGGCGGAGGAAAAGCTCAGGGAGAGTGAGCAGAGATTACACAGAGTTATCGAAGGTTCCCCGCTTCCAACTTTTGTGATTGGAAAGGACCACAAAGTTATATACTGGAACAGGGCCTTGGAGGAACTCAGCGGCATCAAGGCTGGAGAAATAATCGGCACAAAAGATCATTGGCGGGCATTCTACAGCGAAGAGAGACCCTGCATGGCGGATTTGCTGGTGGATCAAGCGCTGGAGGCGATTCCCCAATGGTATCTTGATAAGTATATTAAGTCGAGGTTGATAGAGGAGGCTTATGAGGCGACGGACTTTTTCCCGGAACTGGGAGAGAGCGGGAGATGGCTTCGCTTTACTGCAGCAGTAATCAGGGATTCTCACGGGGATCTTGTTGGCGCCATAGAAACACTCGAGGATGTCACTGAACGCCGGAGGGCGGAAGAGGAGTTGTCAAGAGTTAATAAGCTTGAATCTCTCGGGATTCTTGCCAGCGGAATCGCTCATGATTTTAACAATTTAGTATCTGTCATGCTGCGCAATATATTTGCTGCCAAATTGTCTCTCGCTGACGAACAACAGGAGGTTGTGGGAGAGGGGCTCGAGATAGCTGAGAAGGTCGGTCATCAGGCGAAGGAATTGGCCCATCGTTTGATAACCTTCGCCAAGGGAGGTGAACCCGTAAGAAAAATCGCTTCCATTTCGAAGTTATTGATGAATTCTGTTGATCTGCCTCTGAGCGGTTCTAAGGTAATATGTGAATTTTCCCTGCCTGATAATCTGTGGCCTGTGGAAATGGACGATGTTCAGATCCGACAGGTCATCAACAATCTCTTGATTAATGCGCGCGAAGCTGTGCATGACGCAGGAATAATAACAATCCATGCGGAAAATGTGAATATATCAGCAGGCAACGGTCTGCCGCTGAAAGAAGGCAATTATGTGAAATGGTCCATCAGGGATCATGGTATCGGTATTTCGAAAGAAAATTTGCCGAAGATATTTGACCCTTATTTCACGACGAAACCAACAGGAAGCGCAAGAGGCATGGGTCTGGGACTTGCCTTATGTTATTCCATCATAAAAAAACACGATGGCGTTATCACCGTCGAATCTGAACCCGGTCTTGGCTCCACCTTTATCGTTTATTTACCTGCCTCCCCTCAGGATGACCCCTCAAGAAAAGGCGTCGGGGAACAAGCAGGAGGCAGAATGGGTAAGATACTGGTCATGGATGATGAGGAGACGGTGCGCAATGCAACAGGCATTGTCCTTAACTATCTTGGATATGATGTTGAGTATGCGAAGAATGGCAGCGAAGCCGTTGATCTCTATAAGACAGCCATAGAAAAGGG
>CAITLA010000216.1 GCA_903893135.1 uncultured Syntrophaceae bacterium
GGCATAGTGAGTCTTTACGGTATCAGCAAAAGATACCGTTGCAAACAGAAGAATAAGACCGGCAAGACATAAAAATATTCTATTAAACACTTCGTTCCCTCTATTACGCGAGATTATAACATTTACCGAATGATGTCAAGACGGAGTCTTGTCTTGTAGCAGCAACGTGATAATGTCCGGATTGGGCAACGTGAAAATGTCCGGTTTTGGATTGGGATAATTAGCCATCTTTCAGGATAAATACCTGAAGGAGGGCAAAATGAGAAAGGACATTATCGCGATGAGCAGAAAAGAGCTTCGGAGACTGCCAGTAGTCCATAAGGTCATGGAAAAGAGGCTGACACAGGTGAAAGCGGCGGAAATGCTTGATCTGTGCGACCGTCAGATCAGAAGAATAGTTTGCAAGATCAGAACCGGAGGGGATTCGGCAATTGTCCATAGGAACAGAGGCAAAGAATCGCCGTTTAAGCTGTCTGAAGAGCGGACAAACAGGATTATGAGCGTTGTGGATAAAAAGTATTATGATTTTGGGCCGACGTTTGCGGCTGAAAAACTTCTTGAATGTGAAAAGATAAAAATCAGCAAAGAGAAACTGCGCCAGCTGATGATATCTCACGATACCGATTATCCGCGAAAGAAAAAGAAAGGAAAAATCCACCAGTGGAGAGAAAGAAAACATTGCAGAGGTGAAATGACCCAGATGGACGGGTCAGATCATGACTGGCTTGAAGGCCGCGGGCCAAGGCTGGTGCTTATGGGCTATATTGATGACGCCTCCGGCGAGATATTCGGCCGCTTCTATGAGTACGAAGGCACATTCCCTGCCATGGACAGTTTTAGAAAGTACATTTGCAAATACGGCATTCCTTTTAGCTTTTACGTTGACAGGCACAGCGCCTACAAGACATCAAGGCAGCCAAACCTTGACGAGGATTTGCAAGGAGAATTCGCTAAAACACAGTTCGCGCGCTCCTTAAACGAACTGGACGTAAAGATAATCTTTGCCAGGTCGCCACAGGCAAAAGGAAGGATTGAAAGGCTTTTTGAAACACTTCAGGACAGGCTTGTCAAAGAGCTGCGGCTGGCAAATGTTTCCACTCTGGAACAGGCCAATACATTCCTTGAGAGTTATCTGCCTAAATATAATGCCCGCTTTGCGGTCAAGCCTTTTAAAAAGACTAACTTACATAGGCCTGTCCCAAAACATTTGAATCTTAACGAGATCTTTTGCGTAAAGGAATACAGGTCCATAGGCAATAATTATTCGTTCCAATGGAAGAACAGACTGTTTATCATCCCTAAACCCTCAATAACCATGAAAAAGCAAAGAGTCTGCGTTATGGAGTCATTTGAAGGAGTTATCTCGGCAAAGCTCAACGGGAAACTTCTTGAAATCCTTGAGGTTACTCAAAGGGACATCCTTGCCATCGAAAGGGTTCAAAAGGCTACCAGAAGATTTCTGAAGAGTAAAAAGGTATGCTACAGACCACCAATGAATCATCCATGGAGAAGAAGTTTCAGGAGTTTAGCCTATGCTTAAAACCGGACATTTTCATCTTGCTGAGAACCGGACATTATTGCGTTGCCTTGACATCCTGTCTTTAAGCGTTGTGGAATTTTAATGAGCTGTAGTTTTCTCCTCTCATCAGCAGATAGAAAAATATCTTCAACAGCTTTGTGGCAACGCAGCCGATAGCTTCGTTATGTTTCA
>CAITLA010000217.1 GCA_903893135.1 uncultured Syntrophaceae bacterium
CAGGCGGCCGCATTCACCATGGAAACGAATATCTTGCAGTTCCGCGGAGGAATCTCCCCACTCCGTACCTTCTGCAGCGTTTCGGGATAAAGCTTTTCTGTCCTCCCCGGGAACATGTAGATTTTCATGTACATGGGCAGGAGAGCCTGGTAATCGACATCCCGAACATCCACGTGCTCGACCCCAAACTTTCCCACGCTCTCGATCGAGACATTGCCTTCATGGGTTACCGTGCTGACAACCCAGCAGTTCGAGGTGCCGGGGCCGATGACCATCCGCTTCCGGAGGCGGTGGCACACGCGGGCAATCACAAAGTTCGCCTCAGGGTCTGACGTTCCCAGGGCCACAATGTCCACGCCGGCAACAATTTCTTCCACCCATTTCTCGTCCTTCCGCGTTACTTTCCGGCAATAGGCCGTTACACTGCATTCCGGGTTGACTTTCTCCAGATATTCCTTCCACGCCTCCGGCTTGACCTTTCCGATGTAGTCCGGCGTGAAGGGAAGGCGGTTAAGATTCGTTGCCTCAACCGCGTCGAAATCGACAACGATAAAGTGCTGGTATCCTACCCGCAGGAGGAAATCGAGGACTGCACCGTTCCCTCCCGCTCCCATTACGAGGACGCGCGTTTTTCCTATGGCCGAAAGCAACTCTTCCGTGAAATTGACTATGCCCTGCTGTCGATTGACGATGTCTTCCCAAGTCATAAATACCTTCTCACACAAGATTCCTGTTGTCGTTTTTCCGGCGCATGTCTAATCCTCGCGTCGGTCCTCGTCTCTTACGGCCTCAGCCTTCTGGCAGTACTCCATGAGGACGGCAACAGCCTCGGAACCGGCCTCGGACAAGGCATGTGACTTCTCCGCCCCGAAATAATTCAACTCGTCGACAGTCATGGGCTGTCTGTTCCTGCGAATCCAGTCAACCAAGGTCTCTGCCTCTTCATTCTGGAAGAACCACCGGTGGAGATTCCTCTTGCCCTTCAACCTGCTGTATCTCCGCGCATACCGGCTTTCCATCGTTTCCAGGTTCATCCGTGTAAAGACCACCTGCTCGCCCGTCTTCGGGCTCTGTCGCGAATCCGGGGAGACCTCGTCAAACAGGAGAAAGTTGGAGTAAAAAGCGGCATGATGAACCATGACCGACGCGACGATGTCGGTGTTATGGAGCAGGCGTGTAGCAGCAAGATGGACGAGTCTGTAAAGATGCATCGTGAGATCGATGGCGCTGTGGTCAATTCCCTCGTTCACGCCCAGCGAAAATATTTCGCACAACTGCCGCCCGGCCTTTCTTAAGACTGCCAGCCGCTCGGGAAAGATGATATCTGCAGGCAACCCCAGCCGGGAATCGGGAACAATGCTCACTGTCCCTGCTGCCTGCCCGGCTTTCAGAGCGAGAAACGTCAATGTGTGGGGATGCAGGTGGTGGATGGTGCACCACAAACCGCTCCTCAGGTTCGGCACCAAAGCGAATCCCTTGTCGAGGTAGATGTCATGAACAAGTTTAAATGCTTTTTCGCGCAGCGGCTGCGTGTTTGCGATAACAATGCTCCAGTCATTCTTTGGACCGAACCGGTATTCATTCGCTTCAATTAATTTGCCGGCCAAGGTGTTTGCTCCTTTAATTCAGGTCTTGTCTTATAATAGCGTATAAGAAAGGGGTTTGTATGTCAATAATGGTATGTCACGGACAATAACATGCGGAATTTTTATTGACAGACAAAACCTTCCTGATATACTCGGTTCAACCAGTAAAACGGAATTCTCATCAAGAAGGAGGAAATATGCGTATACTAAAAGTCATTACTATCATTTCTGTGGTACTGTTTGTTATTTCCGGTGTCGCCCTGGCCCAGCAGATGTCCAACCCCTATGGTCCGAACATAAGCCTGGCAACTGCCAAGAAGGTAGCTGCTGCCGCCGCCGCGGAAGCGATGAATATTAAGATAAATGTCGTAATCGCCGTTGTGGATACGGGCGGCAATCTTCTCTATCTCGAGCGGTTCGATGTTGTCCAGTACGGCAGCGTCGATGCTGCAGTCCACAAGGCAAAGTGTTCCGTTGCTTACAAGAGACCGACGAAGGCCTTCGAGGATTATATCGGGGGTGGAAAGACGGCATATCTGACCCTGGACGGTATAAGCGCAATTGAAGGCGGGGTGCCCATCATTCAGGGTGGCAAGATCATAGGCGCCATAGGCGTGTCTGGCGGAGCCGCAGCGCAGGATGGCCAGGCCGCGAGGGCAGGAGCCAAAGTGATAGAATAACTAGCAACGTTTTGCTCAAGAGGTATAAGGGGAGGTCCATGCGAAGGCCCTCCCCTTTTTTCATTTCCAACATACGGAAGCGGGATCCGGCGACGTGCCGTGCTTGAGGTAAATCAGGAACGTTTCAATGGCAGCTTGCCATTGGCTTTATTGAGAAGGCGAGCAATATCCTGCTCAAGTTGATCTAACCAATTCATGAGTTCTTTGGCTTCATCCGTCAAATGCATCCCGTGTTTAACGCTGTCCATCTCCACAAGCTTCATCCCCAGCCTCTCTTCGGATGCCTTAATCCTCCCCCATGCGGCCCTGTAAGACATTTTCAATTTTTTTGCCGCCGCGTTCAGACTGTGGCATTCTTCAACGGCTTTGAGAAGCTCGTCCCGACCGGGACCAAATATTACACGACCATCACGCTCCAGCCATAATTTGTGTTTGATTTCCATCCGGGTATCTCCATACGTGCGAAAAGAAATAGAACAGATTTGTTGTAAAATTAGCATGATGGCATATTACGTAGCAAGAAATTAATTATTCTGATATGTCATTTATGGCATAACAGCTTGAAATCATTATCTTAATTATAAAAAAAGTATTGACTTTAAAGACCCGAACCGATTAAATATATTCGTCAAAAATATGTGATTCAAATCGATGGTACTCAAAGCTACAACATTATCAAAACACTTCTGCAGTGTAACCATGTTTGGCGTTTCTATTCTGTATCAAGCACACTTAAGAACAGGGAATAGCTTATGAAGAAAGCTACGTTTTTGATTGTACTTCTTATTGTCTTGAGTCTTGTTTTTTCCGGAATGCTCCTTGCTCAGGCCAAAAAGGGCGGTGCTATTGCTGCGACGGCGGCTTCCGTATGGGATTACTTGAAGAAGGAAGGATACGCAAAGAATTGGAAGATGTGGCCAGGAACGACAAGCATGTATCAGGGGCCGGAACCTCACGGGGCATTTCTGACAACCTATGTGAATGACGCGGCTTTGAAGTCCATCAACGTCAAGAAGGGAAAGTTCTCTGATGGGGCAATAATTGCTCAGGATAATTTTTCGAAAGACAAGAAACTGAAATTTATTTCCGTCATGTACAAGGTTAAAGGCTACAACGCGAAGGACGGGGACTGGTTCTGGGCACAGTACAAGCTTGATGGAAGAGTTGAAGCGGAAGGAAAGGTTGACGAGTGCATAAAATGCCATGTAGCCCAGAAAGGAAATGATTACGTTTACACAAGCAAACTTAAATAAACTGACTGAAGATCGTAAGAGGCGCAGATAGTTTATTTAGGCGGTATAAAGTTTAAACTTCAATATGAATGACCAGAATGGAGGTTATGTTATGGAAGGGAAGGAAAGAAAATTACCTGATCTGTTCCCGAAGGAAACTACGCGACGCGGTTTTTTGAGAGGGACGGCAGTGGCTGCGGGTAGTGCCGTTGCTATGGCTACGGTCGGAGGCTTGGCTGCCAAGGCTGCCCATGCTCAAGCCGCACCACCTGCACCCCAAAAAGAGTTAATGAGATTCCTCTTTGCGGAGAGGGAAAATTGCACGGGATGCAGGGCCTGTGAATATGCCTGTTCAGTTTATCACACAGGTATCGTAAGGCCTTCGGTATCACGGATTCACGTGCTGAAGTACAAGGATTCTATAGACGTTCCTATCGTATGCTGGCATTGTGAAGACGCGCCGTGTATCGCGGCCTGTCCCACAACTCCGAAATCGATAATTGCGGATCCGAAGCACAACGGAATTATTTTGAATGAAAAAACCTGTCTGGGCAGGAAGTGTCTGAAATGCCAGGAGGCCTGTCCGGCACAGTTCGTCTGGGTGAATTCTGACACGGGTCAGCCCCTCATGTGTGACATGTGCGAAGGTGATCCCGCCTGCGTGAAGGCCTGTAAAGACCAGTCCGGCAATCCGCAGGGGCCCTGCCTCATGACAAACAAACTTGGTTTTGGCGTTAATTTGGCTTTCAGGAATGTGACGCCCAACCAGGCGGGTAAGGATTTACTGGATCTCACATTCTATCCCAGTGTTGATGGGAAGAGACCCATCCCCGCTAAGACTAAAAAGACGAGGAGGTCGTAACCATGGCAGCACCAAGAGGCGGATGTTTCGGAAAAGTTCTCGAGATTGATTTAAGCAAACAAACATATAAGACCCGCGAAGTCTCCGATGAGATATATCAGAAGGCCATCGGCGGCAACGGGCTCGCTGCATATTTTCTGACCACTGAGTACAAGGCCCATAAAGACCCACTGGCAGAGGATGCGTTCATGTACATCGGCCCGGGGCCTCTTAATGGAACGTACTGCGTTTCCACGCGCACGAGCTTTGCCCACATGAGTCCCTACACAGGTCTGATCTCTCACGCGGAGACAGGCGCCCATTTCGGGAACGAAATTAGATGGGCAGGCTGGGACGGCATCTACATCACGGGAAGGTCGAAAAAGCCTGTGTGGCTCTCTATCGTCGACGACAAGGTGGAATTCAAGGATGCGACAAAGCTCTGGGGCAAGGATACGGAAGAGACGCATGAAGCAATCATCAAGGAAATGAAGGACCCCTACGCCCGGACGGCGGTCATTGGTCCGGCCGGTGAAAACCAGGTTCCCTTCTCCTGCGTGATTGTGGAGCGTTTCCGCGCTGCTGCGAGAAGCGGAACGGGCATGCTCATGGGAAACAAGAAGCTGAAAGGCCTGGCCGTCAGAGGCACTAAGGCCGTTCCGGTTGTGGACAACGTGAAATTCATGGAGATGGCTACCTATGCCAAGAAGCTCGCAGTGGACAAGGAAGCCTGGCAGGGAATAAAGCGATGGGGAACGGCTGGTCTCCTTGAGCAGAATAACTTCTTCACGGGATCTCTCATCACGAAGAACTACCAGACAACCTGGTATCCTGATATTGTAAAAATTGGCGCCGAGGCGGCTAACCGGAAATTCTGGAAGCGGCACGTGGCATGCAATCACTGCCCCATCCACTGCCTGAAACTGGGTGTCATCCGTGACGGAAAATACAGGGGCATGATTGCGGAAGGTCCCGAGTACGAATCCGGCGGACTTTTGGGAAGCAATCTCGGAATGACTGACTTCAACTCCATGATCGCCCTCATCGAGCTCTGCGACGCGTTGGGTATCGACAACATATCCACAGGAGGCGTTCTCGGATTTGTAACGGAACTTATGGAGAGGGGCATTCTTAAGCCTGCCGACCTTGACGGTCTCAAACCGAAATGGGGCGATGGGGATACGTATATGGAGCTCATCCGCAAGATGGCCTACAAGGAAGGCAAAGCGGGCAAGCTTCTATCCAAAGGCGTGAAGAAGATGGCTGCGGAAATCGGCAAAGGGTCCGAGTTATATGCCATCCACGTGAAGGGCAAGGAACTGGCAGCCCATGACCCGCGGGGTGACAAGGCCAGGGCTTATAGCTATGCCTTGGGTTCCTGCGGGGGGGATCACCATGAGGGTGCTTCCACGCGGGCCCTCGTCATCTTTGCGATGATCAATTCCCTTTGCACGTGCTCTTTCGCGAGCGCCCTCATCTGGGGAGGTGAAAACGCGAAGATAACCGTGGGCATGCTGAATCCGCTCTGCGGGTGGAATATGACGGAAGACGATTACTGGACAACGGGGAAAAGGATCCTCACAATGGAGCGCGTCTTCAATGTGAGGGAAGGCATCAGCCGCAAGGATGATGCTCTGCCGAAGCGCCTGACGACGGAGAAGCTTCCTGCGGGGCCAAAGAAAGGGAACATCTTCACTGAAGAAGATACGAAGAAGATGCAGGATGAATTTTACAGCTTCGTAGGCTGGGACGCGAAAGGTATCCCGACTGAGGCGACATTGAAGGCTTACGGCCTTGAATATGCTATCGATGATATCGCACGGGCCCGTAAGGAGTACAATTTGTAAACCAACTGTTAGAAGCAAACAGGGGCGGGTGGAATTTCACCCGCCCTTGCTTTTTGGGGCCATTTAGAGTAGAATTCTAATCCACCTATCCCCCTTTATAAAAGGAGAAATTTGCATAATGTCCATAATGTCATTGCGAGCGAAGCGAAGCAATCTTATTCCATGTTGATAATATGAGAGATTGCCGCGTCGCTAAAGCTCCTCGCAATGACGAATTGCCGATTGTGCAAAGGTTTAAAAAGGGAGATGAGGGTTTTGACACGGCCTGTGTATCAGGATGAATTGTTATTTTTAGGAGTAATAAAGGTAATCATCTCTCATGAGTTTTTCAAGAAGGGATGCGCTCCATATTCTCGTTAGCGGCGCAGTTTCCACCCTTATTTTTACATCTTTTAAAGTCAGTGGTGCCAAAGCATTACCCCGCCCGCCAGGTGCACTCATCGAACCGGAATTCCTCAAGTACTGCACACGGTGTTACCAGTGCATAGATATGTGTCCTGCCGATGCCCTTCATCCGGCGGGCATTTCCGGGGGCATTCCCAATTTTGGAACACCGGTACTGGACTGGAAGAAGTGCATCTTCTGCATGAACTGCATCAGGACGTGCCCGACGGGGGCCATAAAGAGAATCTCCCGGGACGATATCGATATCGGGAACGCCATAATCAACCTTAGTACGTGCCTCACCTGGTCGGGACAGAGCAAGTGCGATATCTGCTATAATGCCTGCCGATATGACGCGATCAACTTGGAAAACAAGATCTACCCCGTAGTTCTTGAAGACCCCTGCACTGGCTGCGGGGCGTGCGAGAGAAAGTGCCCGACGAATCCGAAATCCATCGTCGTATATTACGACAAGGTGAAAAGATTTCTGCCGCCTGAGAAGGGGGTCTCATGGCGCCTTCCCGATGAAGCAGGCAAGAAACACGGCGAAGAGGATTTCAAGGACTGGTTTGTGGAAAGGATCAAAAAGCTCGGCAAATCCTACGGGATCATTAAAGAAGAGGATGATGAGTAAATGAATAGCATTAATGCATCTCCTGTTCTGATTATTGGCGGCGGCGTCGCCGGAATCGGCGCGGCTCTCGACCTCGCCTATTGCGGCCATGCCGTTCATCTCGTGGAGAAAGGACGCATCCTCGGCGGCCATGTTGCCAAGCTCGACAAACTCTATCCTACGGATCACTGCGCCTTTTGTCCGCTCTGGACAGATATCAAAAAGCTGAGGGAACATCCCTTGATTACCGTCCATACATCTACGGAGGTAAAGGAGCTCAAGAGAGTCGACAGCCGCCTTCACGCGGTCATGGTAAAAAAACCTCCGGTCATCGATGGAAGCACCTGCGTTTTCTGCGGGAAGTGCGCAGGCGTTTGTACCGAAGCAGCCATAGAGACCTTGGGTGAGCATGTTTATCCGCCCACTTACTTGGTTAGAGAGGAAATCTGCAACAGGTGCGAAAAATGCGTGAAGGAATGCCCCACGGGAGCAATCGATTTTCAGAGGAGAGAAGAGACTATTCAACTTATGTTCGACGATGTCATATGGGCTTCCGGTTTTACTGAAGTTGATCTGACACCGCTGCCGGAATTCGGGCTGGGAAAACATCCGGACATCATGACGGCAATGGAGTTTGAAAAATGGACGGCAGAGGCAGGCGTCAATAAAGGGGCGATTATAAAAAAATCAAAGTCCTCGGTCCCCCGCAACATCGCCTTCATTCAATGTGCGGGAGCAAGGGATCAGAGGCTGCTCTCTTACTGTTCCGCCGTCTGTTGCATGCATGCACTCAAGCAGGCTCAATGGGCGATAAGGAGAAATCCTGTTATTCAGTGCGTTGTCTTCTACACGGATCTCCGTACGGTGGGGCGCGACTATTACCAGTACTTCCTGCGGGACATAAGCGGGAGCCGCGTAAGAGTCATCAGGGGGAGACCGTCTCTGATCTATCCGCTCCCCGCAAGGGAAGGCATTGCGGTAAAGTTTGAGAACACCATCACGCAGAAAAGGGAGATATGGAAATTCGATATGGTGGTCCTCAACGGCAATATCGGATCTTCCCTGAAAAAGAAAGATCAGGAAAAACATTTTTCACCTGCTCTTTCGGGAGATGGATTTGTGAATTCGGCGTCCGATGATATTTCCCGCTTTTCCTGCGGCTTCAGCGCGGAGCCTGCGGATGTGGCGGAGTCGGTCATTCAGGCATCATCTGCCGCCGTAAAAGCCATTCTGGCAAGAAGGAATAAATAAGAAATGTCGGGAATCGCAGTGTTTCTTTGCAGATGTTTCGGAGAAATCAATCGCGTGATTGATCTCGATTCACTGCAAAAAAAATCGGAGAAAAATGACGCCGTCGTTTTTTCCTCCGTTTGCGAATCACTTTGTCTCGCGGATGACATTGAGAAAGCAGCCCTCCGCATCAAGGAGTCCGGTGCGGACAAAGTTGTGATCGGCGGATGCTCCCATCTGGCAAGAGGGGGTGTTATTATTGACGGTCTTGTGAAGGGGGGAATCAAACGCTCCGCTATCGGCCTCGTTGACCTGAGGGAGGCGTGTGCGTGGATTCATCAGGATGATCCGGAAAGAGCGACGGAGAAGGCATGGGACCTGATCCGCATGGAAATCGCCGCCCTTCATCACCGGCGCAAATCGGATGATGTTACGGTGAGTGTGTGTCCGGAAGCGATGATTGTCGGCGCCGGTCCGGCGGGACTTTCCGCCGCGCGGACGCTCGCGCAATTGGGTTTCAAAGTGCATCTTGTCGAAAGGGGATCAAACCCAGGAGGCATGCTGAACCTGATCTCTCACGTGTATCCATCCGATGAGAAGGCTTCCGAAAAAATAAAGGTGTTCGTTGGTGAAGTGGAAAAGAATCCCCTCATCAATTTCTATCCAAAGGCGAAGATAAATTCCATCACGGGCTTTGCCGGCAACTTCAAAGCGCAGCTCTCTTCCTCTGCGGGTGAGCAGAGGCTCCGCGTGGGGGCCGTGATCCTGGCCTCCGGCGCGAGGGTGTGGCTTCCCCATGGCCTATACCGTTATGGCAAGCTCACGAATGTGATCACCCAGATGGAGCTGGAGAGGCAATTCATCAAGGGTCCGCGTGAGATCAAGACGGCTATCTTTATTCAGTGCGTCGGCGCCAGGAATCAGGAACGGCCTTATTGCGCGACCATGTGCTGTCCCTCGAGCCTGAAAAACGCCGTAAGAATAAAAGAAGAAAATCCTGATGCACGGGTATTTATCATCCATCGCGATATCATGACGCCCGGGAGCATCCTCGAGGCCTATTACAGAAGCGCCCTCGCCAAAGGGGTGCAGTTTATCCGCTTTGAAGAGACGAAGCCCCCCGAAATCCTGGGGACGGAACATGTAGAGGGTGTGGAGGTTTTCGACAGCATCAGTGGGATGAAGAGGAATCTCGATTGCGATCTTGTCGTCTTGAGTACGCCTCTTATTCCCAATAACGATAACGCGAAACTCGCCGGAATGCTCGGTCTGCAGATTGACCGCTACGGTTTCTTCTCGGAAATCTATCCCCTGCATCCCTTGGAGACAAGGATGGACGGCGTTTTCATCTGTGGCTCTGCCAGGTGGCCCGTTTCATCCGATAATGCAATAGTACAGGGAGAAGGGGCTGCAATTAAAGCCGCTGCACTCTTAGGCAGGGAAACCGTTTCGGCGTTATCTCTGAGCCGCGTTCCCGGAGAGAAATTCGGCCATGCCGCAGTCAATGCCGAGAAGTGCACAGGGTGCGGTAATTGTGTGGCTGTCTGTCCCTTTGCCGCGTGCAGTCTTCAGAAGATGGGAAGAAAATCAATAAGCAGGGTCAATAAGCTCCGGTGTAAGGCCTGCGGCAACTGCGTATCCGTCTGCCCCAACGGGACGGTCCAGTTGCCGGAACATGATTACCGGGCCGTGGCGGCAATGATTAAGCAGGCTTTCGGCGAAGAGATAGCTTTATGAAAATCCTGATTTTTGCGTGCAAGTGGTGTGGACTGATCGGTGCCGATGGCGCGGGGAAGAAGAGGATACAGCTTCCGCCGCAGTT
This sequence comes from uncultured Syntrophaceae bacterium, assembly GCA_903893135.1. GTDB lineage: Bacteria > Desulfobacterota > Syntrophia > Syntrophales > UBA2185 > Fen-1135. The sequence goes on from CAITLA010000217.1 coordinate 10,236, forward strand.
CCGGGTGATTCCTGTGGAGTGCGCCGCGCTTGTCGAGCCTGATGCCGTTATTCGCGCCCTTGCATCCGGAATGACGGGGGTGGCGGTGTTGGGCTGCCATTTGGGAGGGTGCCGGTTTAACGACGCGAACCATGCGGCCATCAAAAGGCTGGAGCTCCTGAAGACACTATTGGACGCGACGGGGATAGGCGGGAAGAGGCTGCTGATCAGTTTCGGGACGGCCCATGAGGATCACCAGTACGCGGAGGTTGTCAGGGGATTCTTTGAAGAATTAGAGGCAATGCCATCTACAGCCGCGTGGATGCGCTGAGCCGTCCCTCTTTATGAAATGCGTAGTGCAGGACTTTAGGGGCTGTTGCCCAAATAAATTTTGCAAATAGAGAAAAAACTATTTATAAGACTTCATCACGGAATGATGAGGTGCCGAACCATGATGGGTTTTCAACCG